>NZ_JBVJCD010000016.1:72553-101585 GCF_055588985.1 Streptomyces sp. NPDC041970 | reverse complement strand
CCCCCCCCCCCCCTCCCCCCCCCCCCCCCCCCCCCCCCCCCCCCCCCCCCCCCCCCCCCCCCCCCCCCCCCCCCCCCCCCCCCCCCCCCCCCCCCTGTGCCGGAACGCCGACCGGCTCACTCGCCGAGCACGCGCCGCAGGTAGTCGTTGCCGAACAACCGGTCCGGGTCGAGCCGGTCGCGCACCGCGGTGAACTCGCCGAAGCGCGGGTACACCCGCGCCAGGTACTCCGCGTCGCGCGTGTGGATCTTGCCCCAGTGGGGCCGGCCGGCGTGGGCGGTCATGATGCGCTCGACCGCCGTGAAGTACGAGCGGTACGGGGTGCCCCGGTAGAGGTGGACGGCGATGTACGCGCTCTCGCGGTCCGAGGCCGTGGACAGGGGCATGTCGTCCGCGGGGGCGGTGCGCACCTCGACCGGGAAGCTGATCTTCAGCGGTGAGCGCTCGATCATCGCCTTCAGCTCCCGCAGCGCCGGCACGGCCCGCTCGCGCGGGACGGCGTACTCCATTTCGACGAACCGCACCCGGCGCGGACTGGTGAACACCTTGTAGGGGATGTCGGTGTACGAGCGGGCCGACAGCGCCCGGCTGGAGAGCCTGGCGATCGAGGGGATCGCGGCCGGGACCGCGCGGCCGAGCGCGCAGGCGGCCCGGAAGACCCCGTTGGGCAGCAGCTCGTCGTCGATCCAGCCGCTCACCCTGCCGGGCGGGGCGGCCGGGCCGGCGGCGCGGTTGTTGCGCTTGGTGCTGCAGTTGCCGGTGTGCGGGAACCAGTAGAACTCGAAGTGCTCGTTCTCGGCCACGAGCTGGTCGAAGTCCGCGGTGACCCGGTCGAAGGGCATCGGCTCCTCACGGGCCGTCAGCAGGAAGACGGGCTCCACGGCGAACGTGACGGCGGTGACCACCCCGAGGGCGCCGAGCCCGAGCCGGGCCGAGGCGAAGACCTCCGGGTTCTCCTCGGCCGAGCAGCGGAGCACGGAACCGTCGGCGGTGACCAGCTCCAGGGCCCGGATCTGCGCGGATATCGACGCCGAGTCCCGGCCCGTGCCGTGCGTCCCGGTGGAGGTCGCGCCGGCGACCGTCTGCTCCATGATGTCGCCCATGTTCGTGAGCGACAGGCCCTCGCGGGCGAGTGCCGTGTTGAGCCGCTTGAGCGGAGTGCCCGCCTCCACCGTCACGGTCATCGCCCGGCGGTCGACGTCCCGCACCCCGGTGAGCAGGTCGGGGCGGATGAGCACCCCGTCGGTGGCGGCCGTCGCCGTGAACGAGTGGCCCGTGCCGACCGGCTTCACCCTCAGCCCGTCGGCCCTCGCCCGGCGCACCACGTCCACGAGCTCGTCCACGGACGCCGGGACCGCGGTGCGGGCCGGCCGGGCGGTGACGTTGCCCGCCCAGTTACGCCACGTGTTCCCCGTCGTCCGTGCGTAGGTCTCGGTCATCTTCCCCGCGCCCTCCCGTCGGCGCCGGCTGCACCAGCCGGCGGTACCCCAGGAACGCCACCGCCGCCGCGAGGACTCCCGCCACGGCGGGCACCGCGTACCCCGCCTTCGCCCCGGCGACGTCGACCGCCCAGCCGGCGGCCGAGGAGCCGAGCGCCACTCCGACCGCGAGCCCGGTGCTGGTCCAGGTCATGCCTTCGGTCAGCTTGGTGCGCGGTACGTGCGCTTCGACGAGGGCCATGGTGGTCACCATCGTCGGTGCGACGGCGAGGCCCGCGACAAAGAGCGCCACGGCCAGCAACGGCAGGTTCCCGGCCAGTTGGAGGGGGATCATACTCACGGCCATCGCGCAGACGCCCACCAGCCATCTGGTCGCCGGTCTTCCTTTGACGTCCAGCAGGCCGAAGACGGCCCCCGCCAGGCAGGAGCCGAGCGCGTAGACGGCCAGCACGAGGGAGGCCGCGGCCTTGTGCCCGCGCTCCTCGGCGAAGGCCACGGTCACCACGTCGACGGCCCCGAAGATCGTGCCCGTCGCCACGAAGGTCGCCACCAGCACCTGCAGCCCCCGCGAGCGCAGCGCCGAACCCCCGGTGTGCTGGGACTTCGGGTGCGGCGCGGGTTCGGTCGAGCGCTGCGCGGTCAGCCAGAGGACGCCGACCAGCAGGAAGGCGGCGGCGAACAGCGGGCCCGCCTCCGGGAACCAGGCGGTGGACAGGCCGATGGAGAGGATCGGACCGAAGATGAAGCACACCTCGTCGACGATCGACTCCCAGGCGTACGCCGTGTGCAGATCGCGGCTCGAACCGCGGTAGACCTCCGCCCAGCGGGCCCGGACCATCGACCCCAGGCTCGGCACGCACCCCGCGCCCGCGGCGAAGACGAACAGCGTCCAGTCCGGCATCCCCTGCTGGGCGCAGACGAGCAGGCCCGCCACCGAGGCCACCGCGGCCAGGGTGACCGGGCGCAGCACCCGGCGCTGCCCGTAGCGGTCGACGAGCCGCGAGACCTGGGGGCCGAAGAACGCCGCCGCCATCGCCAGCGTGGCGGAGAGGGCCCCGGCCAGCCCGTAGCCCCCGGTGAGCTGCGAGACCATGGTCACGACGCCGATGCCCATCATGGCGAGCGGCATCCGGCCGAGGAAGCCCGCGGCGGAGAAGGCCGTGGAGCCGGGGGCGGAGAAGACGGCGCGGTACGGGTTGGACAAGGGGCGCTCCGGTCGAGCCTGTCAGGTGTGTGGGTGGCTGATACAGCTTACGGTCGCGCCGGGGGAGCGGACACCGGACGCAGGACGCTCCGGGGCGCGGCGGACGCCGGATGCGGCTCTGTCAGTGGCGGGTGGCAGGATCGACGGCATGTCCGATCTGCGCGATCCCGCACCCTATGACGCTCTCCTGCTGCTCTCCTTCGGCGGCCCCGAGGGCCCGGACGACGTGGTCCCGTTCCTGGCGAACGTGACGCGCGGACGGGGCATCCCCGAGGAACGCCTGAAGGAGGTCGGCCGGCACTACTTCCTCTTCGGCGGGGTGAGCCCGATCAACGCGCAGAACCGCGCGCTGCTCGACGCGCTGCGCGCGGACTTCGCCGAGCACGGCCTGGACCTCCCGGTCCACTGGGGCAACCGCAACTGGGCTCCGTACCTCACCGACACCCTGCGCGAGATGGCCCTGGCCGGCCACCGCCGCATCGCGGTCCTCGCCACCAGCGCCTACGCCTCGTACTCCGGCTGCCGCCAGTACCGCGAGAACCTCGCCGAGGCGCTGGTCGCCCTGGAGGCCGAGGGGCTGCCCGTGCCCCGCGTCGACAAGCTGCGGCACTACTTCAACCACCCCGGCTTCGTGGCCCCCATGGTGGACGGCGTGCTCGCCTCCCTCGCCGACCTCCCCGAGGACGTCAGGGCGGGCGCCCACATCGCGTTCACCACCCACTCCATCCCGACGACCGCCGCCGACTCCTCCGGCCCCGTCGAGGAGCACGGCGACGGCGGGGCGTACGTCGCGGAACACCTCGACGTGGCCCGGCTGATCGTCGAGGCGGTGCGCGAGGAGACCGGCGTCGAGCACCCCTGGCAGCTCGTCTACCAGTCCCGCAGCGGCGCCCCGCACATCCCGTGGCTGGAGCCGGACATCTGCGACCACCTGGAGGCCCTGCACGGCGAGGGCGTCCCGGCGGTCGTGATGGCGCCCGTCGGCTTCGTCTCCGACCACATGGAGGTCCTGTACGACCTCGACACCGAGGCCGCCGCGAAGGCCGCCGAGCTGGGCCTGCCCGTCCGCCGGTCCGCGACGGTGGGCGACGACCCGCGCTTCGCCGCCGCCGTGCGGGACCTGCTCCTGGAGCGCGCCGCGACCGAGCGGGGCCGGACGGTCGAGCGCTGCGCGCTGGGGGCCCTCGGCCCCTCCCACGACGTGTGCCCGGTCGGCTGCTGCCCCGCCAGGGCCCCGAAGCCGGCCGCGGCGGGCGCCGACAGCCCGTTCGCCTGAGCCGGGACCACCTGGGAGCGCCCGGCCCCGTACGCCGTGGCGGGCCGGGCGGCGACCGGCCCTGCGGCTCGGGGGCGGCCGGGCGCCCCGAGCCCCGTACACCCGTGAGAGCCCACCACCGACCACTGGGAGCGCTGTGACCGACCCCGCCCTGTCCGAGCTGCTCGACCTCGCCCTGGAGGCCGCCCGCCGCGCCGGAGCCCTGCTCCGCGACGGCCGCCCGGCCGACCTGGGGGTGGCCGCGACCAAGTCCAGCCCCATCGACGTCGTCACGGAGATGGACCTCGCCGCCGAGAAGCTGATCACCGGCTATCTCTCCGAGCGCCGGCCCGACGACGGATTCCTCGGCGAGGAGGGCGCGAGCGCCGTCGGCAGCACCGGCGTCCGCTGGGTCATCGACCCCCTGGACGGCACGGTGAACTACCTGTACGGCCTGCCCACCTGGGCGGTCTCCATCGCCGCCGAACGGGACGGCGAGCGCGTCGTGGGCGTCGTCGAGGCCCCCATGCGGCGCGAGACCTACCACGCGGTCCTCGGCGGCGGCGCGTACGCCAACGGGGCCGTGCTGCACTGCCGACCGGCCCCGCCGCTGGACCAGGCCCTCGTCTCGACGGGTTTCAACTACGTCGCCCACGTCCGCGACCACCAGGCGGCCGTGGCCCGGCAGCTCGTCCCCAGGCTCCGGGACATCCGGCGCAGCGGTTCGGCGGCCGTCGACCTCTGCGACGTGGCGGCGGGCCGGCTCGACGGCTACTACGAGCGCGGCCTGCACCCCTGGGACCTCGCGGCGGGCGACCTCATCGCCCGTGAGGCGGGCGCGCTGACCGGCGGCCGCCCCGGACGGCCCGCCGACGGCGAGCTGGCGGTGGCCGCCGTCCCCGGCGTCTTCGAACCGCTGCAGGCCGCCCTCGACGAACTGGGCGCCTGGCACGACTGACGGCCGCCCCGACGAAGGGCCTGGCGGGGCGTACGGGCCGCCGAGGACGCGGCAGGGCCCCGGACCGCGTCACGGCGGTCCGGGGCCCTGTGGCGTACGGCTCAGACGCTGGCGGCGCCGATCTCCACGCCGTGCTCGGCGGCGAGGCGGCGCAGGTCGTCCAGCTCGCCCTGTTCGACGTCCGCGAGGAAGTCGTCGCCGTCCTCGCGCGCCCGCGTGAGGTCGGACTCGGTGGTCTTGATGCGGTGCAGCAGACCTGCGGTGAAAGCGTCCATGGTGCGCCCCCTCATCGTGGGTCGGTGGCACGGGTGTGCCCGAGATCCCTCCGGACGGAGCGCCGGAGGAGCGGGTGATCGCGCCGCCGCTCCCAGGGGCGGAGCGGGTCGTGGCGTGCCACGGGACAGGCGTGATCGCGGGTGTGAAGCCCTCTTCCCCGTGCCGATCCTCAGAGAAACCTCAAGCGCCCCGGAAATCCGCCGCTCTCCGGGCGGGTCCTCCCGCGGGAGGGGGCCCGAGACCGTCTTACCGCCGGTTTATACGCGTTGCGGGCAGGATGGAAGCGCACAGTGGACGCCGCCGATCATGTTCGCGCGGCTCGGAGCGGACCCGCGTGGGCCGCTCGCTGGGCGAACCCGACGAAGAACCGAAGGAAGGACTGCGCCGTGCGCGTACTCGTCGTCGAGGACGAGCAACTGCTCGCCGATGCGGTGGCCACCGGACTGCGCCGGGAGGCCATGGCCGTCGACGTCGTCTACGACGGCGCCGCCGCCCTGGAGCGCATCGGGGTCAACGACTACGACGTCGTCGTGCTGGACCGGGACCTCCCGGTGGTGCACGGGGACGACGTCTGCCGCCGGGTCGTGGAGCTGGGAATGCCCACCCGCGTCCTCATGCTCACCGCCTCCGGCGACGTCAGCGACCGGGTCGAGGGCCTGGAGCTGGGCGCGGACGACTACCTGCCCAAGCCCTTCGCCTTCAGCGAGCTGACCGCCCGCGTGCGCGCGCTGGGCCGCCGTACGACGGTCGCGCTGCCGCCCGTCCTGGAGCGGGCCGGCATCAAGCTCGACCCGAACCGCCGCGAGGTCTTCCGCGACGAGGTGGAGATCCAGCTCGCCCCGAAGGAGTTCGCGGTGCTGGAGGTCCTGATGCGCAGTGAGGGCGCGGTGGTCTCGGCGGAGCAACTGCTGGAGAAGGCCTGGGACGAGAACACCGACCCCTTCACCAACGTGGTGCGGGTCACGGTCATGACGCTCCGCCGCAAGCTCGGCGAGCCGCCCGTCATCGTCACCGTGCCGGGCTCCGGATACCGGATCTGACGGCCGTGAACGTCGGTCCGCCGCCCCCCGCCGCGCCCCCGAAACCCACCTGGGAGCCCAAGCAGCCGGAGCCCCCGTACCCCTGGCTGCGCCCGACCATCCGCATACGGCTCACCCTGCTGTACGGCGGCATGTTCCTGATCGCCGGCATCCTGCTGCTGTCGATCATCTACATGCTGGCCGCGCAGGCCCTCCAGGTGGGCAGCAGGCTCCCGTTCGAGATCGTGAGCGGGAAGGTCGCCAGCGAGATCTGCGACCTCCCGCTGAACCCCACCCCGGAGGCGTTCAACGCGGCGATCAACGCCTGCGTCAACAACCAGCGCAGGCAGGCGCTGGACACCCTGCTCAACCGCTCGCTGCTCGCCCTGGTCGGCCTCAGCATCATCGCCTTCGCCTTCGGCTACGCCATGGCCGGCCGCGTCCTGTCCCCGCTCGGGCGGATCACCCGGACCGCCCGCCGGGTGGCCGGGACGGACCTCACCCGGCGGATCGAGCTGGACGGCCCGGACGACGAGCTGAAGGAGCTGGCGGACACCTTCGACGAGATGCTGGACCGGCTGGAGCGTGCCTTCACCGCGCAGCAGCGGTTCGTCGGCAACGCCTCGCACGAGCTGCGCACCCCGCTGGCGATCAACCGGACGCTGCTGGAGGTGCACCTCTCGGACCCGGAGGCCCCGCCCGAGCTGCAGCAGCTCGGCAAGACCCTGCTGGCCACCAACGAGCGCAGTGAGCAACTGGTCGAGGGGCTTCTCCTGCTGGCGCGCAGCGACAACCAGATCATCGAACGCAAACCGGTCGACCTCGCCGAGGTCGCCGAGCGCGCCATCGACCAGGCCCGCGCGGAGGCGGCGGCCCGGAAGGTGGAGATCCGGGGCGAGCGGGCCCCGGCCGTGGTCCAGGGCAACGGGGTCCTGCTGGAGCGGATCGCGCTCAACCTCGTGCAGAACGCGGTGCGCTACAACGCCCCCGAGGACGGCTGGGTGGAGGTCACCACCGAGCTGCAGCACGGGCAGGCCGTGCTCGTCGTCTCGAACACCGGCCCGGTCGTCCCGGCCTACGAGATCGACAACCTCTTCGAGCCGTTCAGGCGGCTGCGCACGGAGCGCACGGGCAGCGACAAGGGGGTCGGGCTCGGCCTGTCGATCGCGCGCTCCGTCGCGCGGGCCCACGGAGGCCGTATCATCGCGGAGCCCCGCGAGGGCGGTGGTCTCGTGATGCGCGTCACCCTGCCGGTCTGAGAGGCTGCTCGATGTGACCCCGCACCGGGATGTCATGTTCGCTTTGGGCGGAATTTTCAGGACCCGCCCCCGCGCGATCCCTGTGTGATCGATCACAGAGCCGCATTTTCGGATCTCTACTCTCCGTGATGCCGTCTCCTTCGGAAAGCCGGTAATCGTCCGGGTTTTCGAAAGTCGTTATCACGGGAAGTACACGGGGTGGCTCCCGTGAGCAGCACCGCCGGGACCGTGTACGGTCCCCATCGCCACCCAAGCCGAGCCTCGCGGAGGCGTCCGGTTGGGTGTCGATTGAGTAACAGACCTTGATGTGAGGCAAAATCTCCGCCTCAGGTCGGGCACAAGTCCGGCCTCTCACGCGTTACGTGCGCTGAGACACCCGCAGACACCCAAGAGGGGGAGAGCGACATGGCAACGGATTACGACACCCCACGCAAGACCGACGACGACGTGGACCAGGACAGCCTCGAAGAGCTCAAGGCGCGTCGGAGCGACAAGACGGCGTCCGCCGTGGACGTCGACGAGTTCGACGCGGCCGAGGGGCTGGAGCTGCCCGGCGCGGACCTCTCCAACGAGGAGCTGGCCGTCCGGGTCCTGCCCAAGCAGGCGGACGAGTTCACCTGCATGAGCTGCTTCCTGGTGCACCACCGCAGCCAGCTCGCCCGCGAGAAGAACGGCCAGCCCATCTGCCGCGACTGCGACTGAGGTCGTCGGCCGTGGCAGGCGACACACCGTTCCGCAAGCGGCGCCCCTGGCGCCGGCACGACACGGAGGCCGGTCCGGGGGGTGCCGGCGGGGGCCGGGCAGACGGCTTTCCCGCGTCCGCCGCCCCGCTGGCCCCCTCCGGAGCCCCCGACGAGGGAGGCCGACCGGCCTCGCTCGAAGCGGCCTTCGAACAGGCCGCGGCGGACGGGACCGGAGGGGCCGCACGGAAGGACCGGGTCCGGCCCGTGACCAGGGCCGGGCGGCTGATCGCGGTGCGGCGGGGCGTACGCAAGGGCGGGGAGGGCGCGAAGGCGATGGCCGGCCTCCTGGCCGACCGCGTCATCGAGACGGCCCCCCGCGTCCCGGTGCGCGATCTCGCCACCCTGCGCAAGCAGTTCCCCGGACTGGGCCCCGAGGAGCTGGCCGACAAGCTCGTGGCGGGCGCGAGCAGGGCCACCGCGACCGTCGGCGCCGGCATCGGAGCGGCCGCCATGATGCCCGTCCCGCCGGCCATGCTCGCCGAGCTGGCGGCGGAGGTGGCCGGAGTCGCCGCCATCGAGATGAAGCTCGTCGCCGAGCTCCACGAGGTCTACGGCCGCCGTCCTCCGGGCCATCTCGGGCAGCGGAGCACGGCGTACCTCACGTCGTGGACCGAGGAGCGCGGCATCGACGTCACCCGGCCCACCACGCTCAACGCGGCCCTCGGCGGCCAGATGAAGCGCGAGCTGCGCCAGCAGATCATGAAGCGCATGGCGCGCAACCTGCCCACCCTGACCCCGTTCATGATCGGCGCCGCCGTCGGCGCGACGATGAACCGCCGCGACACCCGCAAGCTCGCCGAACGGGTCAGGAACGACCTGCGCGAGCAGCAGGTCCCCTGGGACCGGCTCACGGAGCTGCCCCGGCTGGAGCAGCCCCCCCGCCCGGCCGAACTGCCCAGGGGCGTCGACGACTTCTGATCGCCGCCGCCCCGGCCCGCCCTGTGGGCCCGCGCGGGCGGTCAGGCCGCCGGCACGGCGCTCAGCGCCGCCGCGAGGCCCTTCGGATCGCGGGTGGAGAGGTAGACGTACGGGGTCGGGTCCCGCGGGTCGACGACCTCCACCCGCACCGCCGTCTCCACATAGCCCCGCAGCAGCATGAAGGCGCGGGCGTCCGCCTTGTACGTGCGCCAGGCCCGCGCCTCCTCGGCGTCCAGCACCTCGGGCTCCCCGAGCGCCGACAGCGGAATCCGCGCGTCCCCCGCCACCAGGGCCCCCGCCACCACCCGGATGCGGGCGGAGCCGTAGCCGCTCACCAGCATCGCCGCCGCGGCCGAACCGCCGACCAGCCCGGCGAGCAGCGGCAGGGTGCCGAGCGGCAGCAGCATCAGCGCGCAGGCGACGCCGATGCCGAAGGCGATGAACCACCAGGACCGGGGGGCCGAGAGGCGCTCGTCGAAGGGCGGTGCGGAAGGCTGCATGGAACCAAGCTTGGCACGGCGCGACCCGCGGGTTGCCGCGCGGGTAAGGTCTGCGCCTGTGAGTGGAACATCAGCAGCCCTGGCACCCCCGGCCGACGCCGTCGCGCCGGTCCGGCACCCCGACGCGCCCGCCCCCGGCGAGCTCCTCGGGTCGCACTACGAACACTGCTTCGGATGCGGCGGGGGGCAGCCGCACGGACTGCATCTGCAGGCGCGGGCCGGCGAGGGCGTGTGCGTCACCGCCGAGTTCACCGTCCAACCCGCCCACCAGGGCGCCCCCGGACTGGCCCACGGCGGCGTGCTGGCCACGGCGCTGGACGAGACCCTCGGCTCGCTGAACTGGCTGCTGCGCACCATCGCGGTGACCGGACGGCTGGAGACCGACTTCGTGCGTCCCGTGCCGGTGGGCACCGTGCTCCACCTCGACGCCCGGATCACCGCCGTGCACGGCCGGAAGATCTACTCCACGGCCACCGGCCGGATCGGCGGACCCGAGGGCCCCGTCGCGGTCCGGGCCGACGCCCTCTTCATCGAGGTAGAGGTCGGCCACTTCATCGAGAACGGCCGCCCGGCCGAGATCCGCGCCGCCATGGCCGACCCGGACCAGGCCCGGCGCGCCCGCGCCTTCGAGGTGAACCCGTGACGCGCACCCCCGTCGACGTGCTCATCCGCCGCCTCGACCCGGACGTGCCGATCCCCGCGTACGGGCGCCCCGGCGACGCCGGAGCCGACCTGATGACCACCGAGGCCGCGGAGCTGGCCCCCGGCGAGCGCGCGGTGCTGCCCACCGGCGTCTCGATCGCCCTGCCCGACGGGTACGCCGCGTTCGTGCACCCCCGGTCGGGCCTCGCCGCCCGCTGCGGAGTGGCCCTCGTGAATGCTCCGGGGACGGTGGATGCCGGGTACCGTGGGGAGATCAAGGTGATCGTGGTCAACCTCGATCCACGCGAGAGCGTGCGATTCGAACGGTTCGACCGGATTGCCCAATTGGTCGTCCAGCAGGTCGAGAAGGTGCGCTTCCACGAGGTGGCGGAACTTCCCGGCTCGGCGCGGGCCGAAGGGGGCTTCGGGTCCACCGGCGGCCATGCGTCGGTGGACGTCGCCGAGGGCGGGATCACCCACGGTGGGAACAGCTACGCTTCGGTCGTATCCGACCGGGAAGGACAGTGACGTGTTCGGACGTCGCAAGAAGAGTGGTTCCGCCGAGGACGCGGTGGACGAGGTGCGCGAGGCCGAGCAGGTCGCCGACGAGCCGGGCGGCGCCGACGGCGCCGCGACGGGTGCGCGCCGGGTGAACCTCCCGCCGGCCCCCCGGCCGGACGGGCCCTGGGACAGCACCGAGGTCTCCGAGCCCGGAGAGGGCCGGGTCGACCTGGGCGGCATCTTCGTCCCCGGCGTCGAGGGCATGGAGCTGCGGGTCGAGGTGGCCGGTGACGCGATCGTCGCCGCCACCGTGGTGCTGCGGGACAGCGCGATCCAGTTGCAGGCCTTCGCCGCCCCCAAGAAGGAGGGCATCTGGGGCGAGGTCCGCGAAGAGATCGCCGCGGGCATCACCCAGCAGGGCGGCGTCATCGACGAGGTCGAGGGCCCGCTGGGCTGGGAGCTGCGCGCCCAGGTCCCCGTACAGCTTCCGGACGGGACGGGCGGGGTGCAGTTGGTGCGCTTCGTCGGCGTCGACGGGCCGCGCTGGTTCCTGCGCGGCGTGATCTCCGGGCAGGGGGCCGTCCAGCCGGAGGCCGCCGGGCTGCTGGAGACGATCTTCCGGGACACCGTGGTCGTCCGCGGCGACGGCCCGATGGCCCCGCGCGACCCGATCGTCCTCAAGCTCCCCGACGACGCCCAGATGGTGCCCGAGGGCGTCCAGCAGGAGGACCAGGAGAACTCCAAGTTCTCCGGCGGCATGGGACAGCTCCAGCGCGGACCCGAGATCACCGAGGTCCGCTAGCCACGGCACGCACGCCGGGCCCCCTTCGGGCGGCGCGGCGCGGACCGGTGGGCCGCTCCCCTCGCGGGGCGCGGCCCACCGGCGTATCCGGCCCAGGGCGCGGCGGCCGGGGGCGTGCGCCGGGCGCGCACCCGCCCGCCGGCCATTGCCCGGCCCGGCGCCGCGCGCCCATACTGACGGGCGACGCAGGCCACGTACGCAGCGGGGGAGCAGCATGACCGAGAGCACCGGCGCCCAGTCCGGCGCCGCCCTGGCGGAGCACCCGGACCGCGCGCCGATGGTCCGCGTCGAGGACCTGCACCGTTCGTACGGGGACGGGGCCGCGGCCGTGCACGCCCTGCGCGGGGTGTCCTTCGAGATCCCGCGCGGCGAGCTGGTCGCGCTCAAGGGCCGTTCCGGGTCCGGCAAGACGACCCTGCTCAACCTGGTCGGCGGCCTGGACGCCCCGGACGCGGGCCGGATCACCGTCGACGGGACCGAGCTGGGTGGGCTCGGCGAGAAGGGCCTGCTGGAACTGCGCCGGGACCGGATCGGCTTCGTCTTCCAGTCCTTCGGCCTGATCCCGATCCTGACCGCCGCCGAGAACGTCGGCGTACCGCTGCGGCTGCGCAGGACCGACCCGGCCGAGCGCGAGGAGCGGGTCGCGCTGCTGCTCTCCCTCGTCGGGCTCGCCGACCACGCCGAGCAGCGGCCCGGCGAACTCTCCGGCGGCCAGCAGCAGCGCGTCGCCATCGCCCGCGCCCTCGCCAACCGCCCCGCCCTCCTGATCGCCGACGAGCCCACCGGGCAACTGGACGCCGAGACCGGCCTCGCCGTGATGGAACTGCTCCGCGCGGTCGTCCGCGGCGAGGACGTGACCGCGCTCGTCGCCACCCACGACCCGCAGATGCTCGGCCTCGCCGACCGGGTGCTGGAGCTCAGCGACGGCCACATCGTCGAAGCCTGACGCGGCCCCTCCCCGGCGCCCACCGGCATCAGAGTTCCGTCAAGACGCCCTCCCACCTGCGCTCCCGGTTCCGGAGCGCGGGCCGGGGCGGAGTAGCGTCGAAGGCGGCAGCCGCACCGGCGCCACCGGCCGTCGCCAGGACGCCGCCGGACGGAAGAAGACGATGGGGCCATGGGACGCGGCACACTCCGGATCTACCTGGGCGCGGCGCCGGGCGTCGGCAAGACGTACGCGATGCTCTCCGAGGCGCACCGCCGGGCCGAGCGCGGCACCGACTGCGTGGTGGCCCTCGTGGAGCACCACGGCCGGCCGCGCACGAAGGCGCTGCTGCACGGCCTGGAGCAGGTGCGCCGCCGGGAGATCGCCGACGGCCCCCACGTCCGCACCGAGATGGACCTCGGCGCGGTCCTGGAGCGCGCCCCGGCCGTGGCCCTGGTCGACGAGCTGGCCCACACCAACGTGCCCGGCTCCGGCAACGCCAAGCGCTGGCAGGACGTCGAGGAGCTGCTGGAGGCCGGGATCGACGTCATATCGACGGTCAACATCCAGCATCTGGAGTCGCTGGGCGACGTCGTCGAGTCGATCACCGGCGTACGCCAGCGCGAGACGGTCCCCGACGAGGTGGTCCGCCGGGCCGACCAGATCGAGCTGGTCGACATGTCGCCCCAGGCGCTGCGCCGCCGGATGGCGCACGGCAACATCTACCAGCCCGACAAGCTCGACGCCGCCCTCTCCAACTACTTCCGCCCCGGCAACCTCACGGCCCTGCGGGAGCTGGCCCTGCTCTGGGTCGCCGACCGGGTCGACGAACACCTCCAGCGCTACCGGGGCGAGCACGGCATCCGCACCACCTGGCAGGCCCGCGAGCGCATCGTGGTCGGGCTGACCGGCGGGCCCGAGGGCCGCACCCTCATCCGCCGGGCCTCCCGCATGGCGGCCAAGGGCTCCGGCAGCGAGATCCTCGCCGTCTACATCGCCCGCAGCGACGGACTGACCTCCGCGTCCCCCAAGGAGCTGGCCGTCCAGCGCACCCTGGTCGAGGACCTCGGCGGCACCTTCCACCACGTCATCGGGGACGACATACCGAGCGCCCTGCTGGAGTTCGCCCGCGGCGTCAACGCCACCCAGATCGTCCTCGGCTCCAGCCGGCGCAAGACCTGGCAGTACATCTACGGCCCCGGCGTCGGCGCGACCGTCGCCCGCGAGTCGGGCCCCGACCTCGACGTCCACATCGTCACCCACGAGGAGGCCGCCACCGGCCGCGGGCTGCCGATCGCCCGCGGGGCCCGGCTCGGCCGCGTCCGGATCGTCTGGGGGTGGCTGGTCGGCGTCGGCGGCCCCGTCCTGCTCACGGTGCTGCTGCGGAGCCTGGAGAACGGCCCCGGCCTCGCCAACGACGTCCTGCTCTTCCTCTCCCTGACGGTCGCCGCCGCCCTGCTCGGCGGACTGCGGCCCGCGCTCGCCTCGGCGGCCGTGGGCTGCATGTTCCTCAACTACTGGTTCACCCCGCCCACCCACACCCTGACCGTCCAGGACCCGGAGAACTTCGTCGCCATCGTGATCTTCTTCGCGGTGGCGGCGGCGGTCTCCTCCGTGGTGGACCTGGCGGCCCGCCGCACCCACCAGGCGGCCCGGCTGCGCGCCGAGTCGGAGATCCTCTCCTTCCTCGCGGGCAGCGTGCTGCGCGGCGAGACCACCCTGGACGCCCTGCTGGAGCGGGTCCGCGAGACCTTCGCCATGGAGTCCGTCGCCCTGCTGGAACGCGGCGGCGACGTCGACCCGTGGACCTGCGCCGGGTCCGTCGGACCGAACCCGGCGGCCCGCCCGGAGGACGCCGACGTGGACATGCCGGTCGGCGACCACATGGCCCTCGCGCTGTCCGGCCGGGTCCTGCCGGCCGAGGACCGCCGGGTGCTCGGGGCGTTCGCCGCCCAGGCCGCCGTGGTCCTGGACCGCCGGCGCCTGGTCCGGGAGGCCGAGCAGGCCCGCACCCTGGCCGAGGGCAACCGCATCAGGACCGCCCTGCTCGCCGCCGTCAGCCACGACCTGCGCACCCCGCTCGCCGCCATCAAGGCCGCCGTCAGCTCGCTGCGCTCCGACGACGTCGCCTGGTCGGAGGAGGACGAGGCCGAACTCCTCGCGGGGATCGAGGACGGCGCGGACCGGCTGGACCACCTGGTCGGCAACCTGCTGGACATGTCCCGCCTCCAGACCGGCACCGTCACCCCGCTGATCCGGGCGATCGACCTCGACGAGGTCGTCCCCATGGCCCTCGGCGGCGTACCGGAGGGCAGCGTCGACCTCGACATCCCCGAGACGCTGCCGATGGTCGCCGTCGACGCGGGGCTCCTGGAGCGGGTCGTCGCCAACATCGTGGAGAACGCCGTCAAGTACAACCCGCGCGGCGAGCCCGTCGCCGTGGCCGCCAGCGCGCTCGGCGACCGGGTGGAGCTGCGAGTGGTGGACGGGGGCCGGGGCGTCCCGGACGAGGCCAAGGAGCGCATCTTCGAGCCCTTCCAGCGGTACGGTGACGCCCCGCGCGGTGCGGGCGTGGGTCTGGGCCTGGCCGTCTCGCGGGGCTTCGCCGAGGTCATGGGCGGCACGCTGGAGGCCGAGGACACGCCGGGGGGCGGGCTGACCATGGTCCTCACCCTCGCCGCGGCGCCGGGCGGCGTCCGCGTGGAGGCGGACCTGCCGGCGCGGGTGACCTCGTGACGCGCCCGTCCCGCCGGTCGACCGGCCCGCCGCCCCCCGGCGCCCGCACCGGTCCTCCCGCGCCCCCCGCGCGCACCGCTCTCCCCGTACAGCAGCCCTCTCCGTACAGCAGAAAGGCAGGTCCGCGATGACCAGGGTGCTTGTGGTCGACGACGAGCCGCAGATCGTCCGCGCCCTCGTGATCAACCTGAAGGCCCGCCACTACGAGGTCGACGCCGCGCCCGACGGGGCCACCGCCCTCCAGCTCGCCGCCGCCCGCCACCCCGACGTCGTCGTCCTGGACCTCGGTCTGCCCGACATGGACGGGGTCGAGGTGATCAGGGGGCTGCGCGGCTGGACCCGCGTCCCCATCCTCGTCCTCTCCGCGCGCCACACCTCGGACGAGAAGGTGGAGGCCCTGGACGCGGGGGCCGACGACTACGTCACCAAGCCCTTCGGCATGGACGAGCTGCTGGCCCGGCTGCGCGCCTCCGTGCGCCGGGCGGAACCGGTCGGACAGGAGGGCGCCGACGCCACCGCCCTCGTCGAGACGCCCGGCTTCACCGTGGACCTCGCGGCGAAGAAGGTGCACCGCGCGGGCCGCGACGTACGGCTCACCCCCACCGAATGGCACCTGCTGGAGGTCCTGGTCCGCAACAGCGGCCGCCTGGTCAGCCAGAAGCAGCTCCTCCAGGAGGTCTGGGGGCCCTCCTACGGCACCGAGACCAACTATCTGCGCGTCTACATGGCCCAGCTCCGCCGCAAGCTGGAGGCGGACCCCTCGCACCCCCGGCACTTCGTCACCGAGCCGGGCATGGGCTACCGCTTCGAGCGCGGTTGAGACCCGCCGCCCGTGCGGGCGGGGCGGAGCCCGAGGGCCGTCCCGGCGTCATCCGTTCGAGTGGCCCGCCCGAGGCACGCCCGGCGCCATCGGAGACCGGTACGCTTCGGGTATGAGCGCTGTTCCCCGATCCGCCAAAACCGGGAAGGCCGAGAGGCCGGCGAGGCCCTCCGGGCGGTTCCGCCGTATGATCGACCGGCTGTCCAGCTCCCAGGAGGACCTGGAGTCCCAGGAGTTGCGGGAGGACGCGCAGTCCACGGGATGCACCCGGATCTCCGAGTGCTCCGATCGGCAGATCGTGAAGGTGGCTGGTACGTTGCGCACCGTCACCCTCCGTCCGCGTGCCGGAGTGCCCGCCCTGGAGGCGGAGCTCTTCGACGGCACCGAGCCGCTGGACGTGGTCTGGCTCGGCCGGCGCTCCATCGTCGGCATAGAGCCCGGCCGCAGGATCATCGCCTCGGGGCGGGTCGCCATGAGCCACGGGCGCCGGGTGCTGTTCAACCCCACATACGAACTCCGACCGCTCGGCAAGGAGTAGCCGGTGACGTCCCTCGACAAGCCGACGTCCGACACGGACCAGCCCCACCGCACCGCACAGCAGGACGCCGAGGCGAAGGCGGTCACCGAGGCCGCCCTCTTCGAGGCGTTCGGCGGCGTGCGCGGCATGGTGGAGACGGTCCTCCCCGGACTGCTCTTCGTCACGATCTTCACGGTCAACAAGGACCTGCACATCTCGGCCATCGCCGCCCTGGCGGTGTCGCTGGCGCTGGTCGCCGTCCGGCTGATCCGCCGGGACACCGTCAAGCACGCCTTCAGCGGCGTCTTCGGGGTGGCCTTCGGCGTCGTCTTCGCGATGATGACCGGCAACGCCAAGGACTTCTACCTGCCGGGGATGCTCTACACCCTGGGCCTGGCGGCCGCCTACCTCGGCACCGCCGCCGCCGGGGTCCCGCTGATCGGCCTGATCCTCGGCCCGGTCTTCAAGGAGAACCTCTCCTGGCGGACCCGCAATCCGGGCCGGAAGAAGGCGTACACCAAGGCCAGCTACGCCTGGGGGCTCATCCTGCTGGCCAAGTGCGCCATCCTGTTCCCGCTGTACTGGTGGGCCGACACCACCCAGTTCGGCTGGGTGCTGGTCGCGCTGAAGATCCCGCCGTTCCTGCTCGCGGTCTACCTCACCTGGGTCTTCCTCGCGAAGGCTCCGCCCCCCATCGACGTCTTCGCCGAGATGGAGGCCGAGGAGGAGGCCGAGAAGGCCCGCAAGACCGAGGCTCGGCGCGACCCGGAGGCGTGAGCCCGCGGGCCGTACGCGCCCGTACGACCGACCCGTACGGCCACAGGCGCCGCACACGGCCCGGTACGGCGCTCGCGACCGGCTGAACGGACAGGGGCCCGGAACCGCTCGGCGGTTCCGGGCCCCTCGCCGTGCGACCGGTCAGGCGTCCGACGGGTCGTGGCGGACCGACAACAGGTCCTCCAACTGCTCCTCGCGCGCCTGGGCGGCCACGAACAGCAGCTCGTCCCCGGCCTCCAAGGACTCCTCGGGGCTCGGCGTCAGCACCCGCGCCCCGCGGATGATGGTCACCAGCGAGGTGTCCTCGGGCCAGGCCACGTCCCCGACCCTGGTGCCGGCCAGCGCCGACTCCGGCGGCAGCGTCAGCTCCACCAGGTTGGCGTCGCCGTGGCTGAAGCGCAGCAGCCGGACCAGGTCGCCGACGCTCACCGCCTCCTCGACCAGGGCCGACATCAGGCGCGGCGTCGACACGGCGACGTCCACCCCCCAGGACTCGTTGAACAGCCACTCGTTCTTCGGGTTGTTCACCCGCGCCACCACGCGCGGCACGCCGTACTCCGTCTTGGCGAGCAGCGAGACGACCAGGTTCACCTTGTCGTCCCCGGTCGCCGCGATGACCACGTTGCACCGCTGCAGCGCCGCCTCGTCCAGCGAGGTGATCTCGCAGGCGTCCGCGAGCAGCCACTCGGCCATCGGCACCCGCTCCACCGAGATGGCGCTCGGCGCCTTGTCGATGAGCAGCACCTCGTGCCCGTTCTCCAGCAGCTCGGCGGCGATGGAGCGGCCCACCGCGCCCGCCCCGGCAATCGACACGCGCATCAGTGACCGCCTTCCTCGGGGCCCTCGGCGAAGGCCGCCTCGACCTTGGCGATCTCGTCCGTCCGCATCATCACGTGGACCAGGTCGCCCTCCTGGAGGACGGTCTGCGACGTCGGCAGTATGGCTTCGCCCAACCGGGTGAGGAAGGCCACGCGGACCCCCGTCTCCTCCTGGAGCGTACTGATCTTGTGGCCGATCCACGACGGCGTCGTGTGCACCTCGGCGAGCTGCACGCCGCCGCTCGGATCGCGCCACAGCGGCTCCGCGCCCGAGGGCAGCAGCCGGCGCAGCATCTGGTCGGCCGTCCAGCGGACCGTCGCCACGGTGGGGATGCCGAGGCGCTGGTAGACCTCCGCGCGCCGGGGGTCGTAGATGCGCGCCGCGACGTTCTCGATGGAGTACATCTCGCGCGCCACGCGGGCGGCGATGATGTTCGAGTTGTCGCCGCTGCTGACGGCGGCGAACGCCCCCGCCTCCTCGATCCCGGCCTCGCGCAGGGTGTCCTGGTCGAAGCCGACTCCGGTGACGCGGCGGCCGCCGAATCCGGCCCCGAGGCGACGGAACGCGGTGGGGTCCTGGTCGATCACCGCGACCGTGTGACCCTGCTGTTCGAGGGACTGGGCGAGAGCGGCTCCGACGCGCCCGCAGCCCATGATGACGATGTGCACTGTGCGCCTACCTCGCCGTCCTGGTCATCCGGCTGACCTGCGTAAACACGCTGCTCACACTTCTCTCTCAGCTTGCCGGGCAAACACGGGGGCCGACACCCGCGGTGCGGCCAGAAGGAGAGCTTATGCGGCGGCGAAGTCGATGACCCATCCGCGTGTGCGCTCTTCCCCAACCCCCGGCAAAGGAAGGGCAAAAAGGGCAGAGGCGGGCGCAAGGATTGCGTTAAGGATTGCGCGCGCCTCCTCGGCCGACCGCAGGAGATCGCGGGGCCACGGCGAAACGGCGTCCGTTCCCCTCGCCCGCTCGGCTTACGATCCTCAGCGTGTCCAAACTGACCGACCTGCCCAAACGGATCCTGATCGGCCGGGCGCTGCGCAGCGACAAGCTGGGGGAGACCCTCCTCCCCAAGCGCATCGCGCTCCCCGTCTTCGCGTCCGACCCGTTGTCCTCGGTGGCGTACGCACCCGGAGAAGTCCTCCTCGTGCTGTCCATCGCGGGCGTGTCGGCGTACCACTTCAGCCCCTGGATCGCCCTCGCGGTCGTCGTCCTGATGTTCACGGTGGTCGCCTCCTACCGCCAGAACGTCCACGCCTACCCGAGCGGCGGCGGCGACTACGAGGTCGCCACCACCAACCTCGGCCCCAAGGCCGGCCTCACCGTCGCCAGCGCCCTGCTCGTCGACTACGTCCTCACCGTCGCCGTGTCGATCTCCTCCGGCGTGGAGAACCTCGGCTCCGCGATCCCGTTCGTCATCGAGCACAAGACGCTCTGCGCCATCGGCGCCATCGTCCTGCTCACCCTGATGAACCTGCGTGGCGTCAAGGAGTCGGGGCGCCTGTTCGCCATCCCCACCTACCTCTTCGTGGCCGGCGTCTTCGCCATGGTCGTCTGGGGCGCGTTCCGGAGCCTCGTCCTCAGCGACACGATGCACGCCCCCACCTCCGACCTGGAGATCAGGGCCGAACACCAAGGGCTCGCCGGCTTCGCCCTCGTCTTCCTGCTGCTGCGCGCGTTCTCCTCCGGCTGCGCCGCCCTCACCGGGGTCGAGGCGATCAGCAACGGCGTCCCCGCCTTCCGCAAGCCCAAGAGCAGGAACGCCGCGACCACGCTCGCCGCGATGGGCCTGCTCGCGGTCACCATGTTCTGCGGCATCATCGGCCTGGCCCTGGCCACCGACGTCAAGATGGCCGAGAACCCGGCCACGGACCTGATCCGCGACGGCTCCCCGGTCGGCGCTGACTACACCCAGGACCCCGTCATCTCCCAGGTCGCCGAGGCGGTCTTCGGCCACGGATCACTCCTCTTCGTGATCCTCGCCGCCGCCACCGCGCTGGTCCTCTTCCTGGCCGCGAACACCGCGTACAACGGCTTCCCGCTCCTCGGCTCGATCCTCGCCCAGGACCGCTACCTCCCGCGCCAACTGCACACCCGAGGCGACCGCCTCGCCTTCTCCAACGGCATCGTCCTGCTCGCCGGGGCCGCGATCCTGCTCGTCTGGATCTACGACGCCGACTCCACGCACCTCATCCAGCTCTACATCGTCGGGGTGTTCGTCTCCTTCACCCTCAGCCAGATCGGCATGGTGCGGCACTGGAACCGCCACCTGGCCGCCGAGAAGGAGCCGGCCCGACGCCGCCACATGGTCCGCTCGCGCGCGATCAACACCTTCGGCGCGACCTTCACCGGCCTGGTCCTCGTCGTGGTCCTCGCCACCAAGTTCACCCACGGCGCCTGGGTCGCGCTGCTCGGCATGGTGATCTTCTACGGCACGATGACCGCGATCCGGAAGCACTACGACCGGGTCGCCGCCGAGATCGCCGCCGACGAGACCCCCGCGGACGAGGGCCTGCGCCCCGCCCGCGTCCACGCCATCGTGCTGGTCTCCAAGCTCCACCGCCCCACGCTGCGCGCCCTCGCCTACGCGCAACTGGTCCGCGCCGACCGCCTGGAGGCCCTCTCCATCAGCGTCGACCCGGACGAGACGAAGGCGCTGCGCCAGGACTGGGAGCGCCGCGACATCAACGTACCGCTCAAGATCCTCGACTCGCCCTACCGCGAGGTGACCCGCCCGGTCATCGACTACGTCAAGAGCCTGCGCAAGGAGAGCCCCCGCGACGTGGTCAGCGTGTACATCCCCGAGTACGTGGTCGGCCACTGGTACGAGCACCTGCTGCACAACCAGAGCGCGCTGCGCCTCAAGGGCCGTCTGCTGTTCACGCCGGGCGTGATGGTGACCTCGGTCCCGTACCAGCTCCAGTCCTCCGAGGCCGCGAAGAAGCGGGCCCGCAGGCGCGCGGAATGGCACGCTCCGGGCGCGGTCCGGCGGGGGCCGGTGGAGCGCAGGCACAAGGAGCCGGGCCGCAAGGGGTGAGAGCGGCGGGACGGTGACGCGGGGGCCGGGGCCGGGGCCGGGTGTCGCGGGGTGAGGGGTGGCGACTCGCGCGGGGGCGGGCCGGGTGCGCGGGCTAGGGAGGTGGCGGTTCGCGCGGGGGCGGGCCGGGTGCGCGGGCTCGCGAGATGGCGGCTGGCGGGGCCGCGGCGGGCTCCGGTTCCTGGTAAGCGCCCTGGCCGCCGCCACGTAGACTGGTGGGCTGGTGTCCGGCCGCGTGCCCGCCCACCCGCCCCGCCCTCCCTCTCCCTGGAGCCTCCCCTCATGCAGAACGAAACCACGTCGTCACTGGTCGGGGAGGAGTACGAGGTCGAGGTCGGGCCCGTCGCGCACGGCGGCCACTGCATCGCCCGCACCGCCGAGAACCAGGTCCTCTTCGTCCGCCACACCCTCCCCGGCGAGAAGGTCGTCGCCAGGGTCACTGACGGCGACACCGACTCCCGCTTCCTGCGCGCCGACGCGGTACGGATCATCGAGCCGTCCAAGGACCGCGTCGAGGCCCCGTGCCCGTACGCCGGCCCGGGCCTGTGCGGCGGCTGCGACTGGCAGCACGCCAAGCCGGGTGCGCAGCGCCGCCTCAAGGGCGAGGTGATCGCCGAGCAGCTCCAGCGCCTGGCGGGCCTCACCCCCGAGGAGGCCGGCTGGGACGGGACGGTCATGCCCGCCGAGGGCGACAAGCTCCCCGCGGGCGAGGTGCCGGCCTGGCGGACCCGCGTCCAGTACGCCGTCGACGAGGAGGGCCGGGCGGGGCTGCGCAAGCACCGCTCGCACGACGTCCAGCCGATCGACCGCTGCCTCATCGCCGCCCCCGGCGTCTCGGAGCTCGGCGTCGAGAAGCGCGAGTGGCCGCAGATGGCCGCGGTGGAGGCGATCACCGCCACCGGCTCCCACGACCGCCAGGTCGTCCTCACCCCGAAGCCCGGCGGCCGCCTCCCCCTGGTCGAGCTGGACAAGCCGGTCTCCGTGCTCCGCGTCGACGAGCGGGACGGCGGCGTCCACCGCGTCCACGGCCGCGCCTTCGTCCGCGAACGCGCCGACGACCGCACCTACCGCGTCGGCTCCGGCGGCTTCTGGCAGGTCCACCCCCAGGCCGCCGACACCCTGGTCCGCGCGGTCATGCAGGGCCTGTTGCCCCGCAAGAACGACACGGCCCTCGACCTCTACTGCGGCGTCGGCCTGTTCGCCGGCGCCATCGGCCAGCGCATCGGCGAGAAGGGGGCGGTGCTCGGCATCGAGTCCGGCAAGCGCGCGGTCGAGGACGCCCGCCACAACCTCAAGGACCTCGACCGCGTCCGCATCGAACACGGCAAGGTCGACCAGGTCCTGCCCCGCACCGGCATCACCGAGTGCGACCTGATCGTCCTGGACCCGCCCCGCGCGGGCGCGGGCAAGGCCACGGTGAAGCACCTGTCGTCCCTGGGCGCGCGCCGCATCGCGTACGTGGCCTGCGACCCGGCAGCCCTTGCCCGAGACCTGGCGTACTTCAGGGAGGGCGGGTACCGGGTGCGGACGATGAGGGCGTTCGACTTGTTCCCGATGACGCATCACGTGGAGTGCGTGGCTATCTTGGAGCCTGCGGCAAAGGGTGCCTGACCTGCTGTTCTGTGGTCCGGGTAGGTTGCTCGACCTGTTTCCCTCCGTGCGGCGGGTCGAGGGGACGGATCGCCCTTCGTGCCCTCCTGACCTGCGATTCATCAGAGACGCGCTTGCGTCGGCGACGTCTCCAGGGTCTCGATCGGAGAGTCTTGACGCTCATATGACGCTCGTATACGAAGTCTTGACCGCCCGGAGCTTTCCCTGGCTGGGGTCCTGCGGACCGGACCATCGACAGGGGGCAAGGCCGCCCGGTGTGGGCGTCTCGCTGCACCGAAGTGTGCTGTGGAGAGGTGCAGCAGATCTCGGCGGAGCTGTCCACCTGTTCTGAGTCGTCGGGTGCATCGGCTGTCTGGGCGTGCTCCCTGGGAACGCGCGGTCGGCTGCGACTGTTTGGGGAACCGGCAGTCGACCCAAGGGGATGCACGGAGGTCTCTGTCCCGGCGCGGCCTGCTTCGCCTGCGTGAGTATGAGGGCCATGCCCCAGACGCCGAGGCAAGCGAGCGTGGTTTTGGACTGGGGACCCCTTCGGCTGTGCGAGCGCGTGGGCCCGGGATCACCCTGAAAGATGGGTCGAAGACACCGACCCGTGGCCTGCGGCACATGATTGCCGCAGGCCACGGGCCTGTCGCTTGACGTCCCTCTGCGGGTGCCTGACCTGTCAGTTCAGAAGAGGTCGAGCTCTGCAGACTTGACTGCACCCAGTAGTCGGCATTCTCCGGTCTTCCCGTCAACGCGCAGGTAGCCCGTGCCGACCGCCATGTCCCGGGGGTCTCCGTCACGGAGGTAGGCAGCTGATTGGCAGTCGAAATAGAAGTCGTTCCCCACTTGGGCGCGTTCCCCTTCGACAAGCGCGAAGGTCATGCCTTCGTGACTGACCTGCTGGTTCAGAAAGCTCTGGGCCAGCACGGCAGCGTCTTCGATGCCCAGCATCAGTCTGTCCTCAGGAGAGAAGTTCCGCCATGGCGAGAGGCCGGCATGTCCCGTTCGACCGTCCAGGAACACGACGCCAGCACGTTCGAGCCGATGCTGGTCCAGAACAGCCGCGACGTCTGGGCGGCATTGGGGAGATTGTCGCTGTCGGTGAAGGGCTCGGCCCATGAGGCCAGCGTCCGGCCACCTGATTGAGGTGGCCGGACGCTGCGTCTCCCGCCTGGATCTCGAGACCTGCGGATTGCCTTCCCTTGGAGCTAGTCAGCCAAGACCAGCTCGTCAGGGCCATCCATCCCAGCCGTCCTGACTACCGCCCGGCAGAACTCCGCGGGGGGGCAGTAGCGGTGCTCCGTGATGTAGTGGATGACGAGGTTGGGGGCCGAGTAGACAGTGCCGTCGGTGTCCTGAGCCCGGATCTCAGCGGAGCCGAGCCACACCTGGGTGTCGAGGGCCGGACCACCAAGGATGACGGGCCGCTCGGTGGAGCAGAACTCGCAGTCGTGAACACCGCGCGTCTGGTTGTCGTAGGCACTGCTGAGGGCCTTCATCGCATCGATCACACGGTCATCCACGATCCCGGTCCGGTAAGCACAATCGGGCGATAACCAGCCGACGTTGAGCATCTCCTGGTCCGATGTGTCGTACACGTAGGCGGTCATGTCGGGGTAGTGTGGCATAACCACTCCTCAGCGTGGGTTGCAGTGTTCTCGGCAGAAGGCCATGTGCACGGGTCCCATGTTGGATGCCGCCGGCGCTGCGAACGCAGTCCGGCCTCGCGGGCCCAGCCGAAAGCCGTGTTCCGGTTCACCCCCAGCTCACGTGCCACGACGGTCACGTTCCCCACGACATCCAGCCGTGCAAGGAAATGCTCCCTCAACCCCGCAAGATCATCGCGTCCAACGGTCACGGTCCTCGCAACTCCCACAGATCGCGGGTGTTGCGAGGACCGTTAGAACCCAGGTCAGCTCTGACATCCCGGAGCCCGACCTCGCGGAAGCCTGCTGGCTTCGGCGTCTACCGCTGGTGCTAGTCCTCCTCCGTCACCGGTCTGTCTCCCGAGATGTTCGGGTCGAAAAAGTCCGGGTCCAGACCTCCCATGGAGTACCGGTCGAAGATCTCGAGGAGGTCCTCTTCGGCGTCGAGCCGGACGTCCAGCGGCATGCGGTAGACCAGGGAGGTCAGACGCGTCAGCGCCCGAAGACCCGGCCAGCCGCCCGGAGCGACATTCCACGGCCACAGCGGGAGTCGCGCCGGGGGCGCGGCGTCGAGGACGATCTCGTGGGTGCCTGTGCTGAGGCCGGGGCTGTACCACTCGCCGTCCAGCTGAGCGAGGATCCGGCGCCAGGAGTCCGCCTCATTGACGCCGGGTCGCTCGTCGTCGACGACGTGCCAGGCCCCCACGGTGGGAATCACCCGACACTCCCGCACCACGTGCCTGCGCAGCTCCGGCGCGGCGGTGTGCCATGCCGGGGGGAAGGTGAGGGTGCCGAGGGCTGCGAGGGCCTTGCGTTCGGCCTCTACCGCGCGGCTGCCCGGCACCCCCACCGCAGTGAGGGAGTAGGGCGGCTCTGCGTGCCAGTGCAGCACGCACACATCTTTCGTGGTGGTCATCCGATGCACATCTCGGTTTTGCCGGTGAGGTAGCGCGTATCGTAGTTGCGCACGGTTGCTCTGATCTTGGTGCCGGTGCCGGTGCCGTTGGGGCCACTTGCGATCACGAATTCGCCCACCCCCTTGGCGTTGCCGCCGTACACCGGGTCGGTGGTCAGGAACCTGCCGGTGGCCGGGTCGTATTGGCGCATGCCCATTAGGACAGTCCCGGAGGGTGTTTGAGAACTGGGCTGGTAAGCGGCGAGCCAGTTGTAGCGTGCGGATGTGGTGCTGTCACGGAGGTTTCCGTACTCGTCCGTGGCGGACACCGAAAGCGGCCGCTCCGGATCGAGCGGCATTGCGACGCCTGCGTCACCGTGCAGGTCGGTGAGCTGCAGCACCACCGCGCCTGTGACGCCAGTGATCGTCGCCAGTTTGCCCGAGAGGGAGGAGACGTTGCGGCTCCGCACATTGGCTGCGGTGTCTTCCACCGTCCAGGACGGGCTGTCGGTGCTGTCCTTGTAGTGGTTGACGGCACTCACCGAGGCAACCGGCTCGCCCTGTGCGTTGAGGGTCTCGGCCTTCCATGCGAAGAGTCGGCCCTGTGGGTCACGCTCCCAGGTCTGGCGCCGCTCGTCCGTGGTCTGCGTCCTGACCAGGTCGTCCGCGTAATGGCCGAAGACGGTGCCCGGCTTGGTGAGGGTGCGCCCGAAGGCGTCGTACGAGACGCCCTGGCTTGCGAGCCGGTCTGCTGCGTCGTAGGAGTAGTCGGTGACCCGCTCGATGGGGGCTTCCGCGTCCTCGCGGGAGGACACCAGCCGCGTACGGTTGGAGTTGGCGTCGAAAAGTGTATGCGCGGTGCTGTTCCCCGTACGTCGGTAAGGCGGCCCGCCTAGTCGTAGGTGTTGCCCTGTCCGGTGCTGGTGCCGGTGCTGCGCGTGCCGGAGGCCGTCTGGTTGTGGATCCGGAATCAGAGTGCCGTCCACGATCCACAGCCGGTCCACGGCGTCAGCCGGGCGGGCGGCGGGCCGGATCGCCAGGAGCGGCCGCAGCCGGTGGATGACCCGACACACGGTGGCCGGCGAACAGCCGAACAGTGGCGCGAGCTGCCGCATCGTGAGGTTGGTCCGGTAGTAGACGGCCACCAGCAGCACCCGGTCCGCCAGCGGCAGGCACCACGGCCGACCCCCGCCAGGCCCGTTCCCACCCCGCTCACGCACGACCTTGAGGAGCCGGTCGAACTGCCGCATTCGCAGCCCGGTGAACGTTTCCACCCACAACGCCTCAGCCCGCAACACCCCACCCATACAGGAGAAATGCCCATCCCGCAGCCTTGTGCAACACGCTTTAATACTCCGGCCGTAGGTCGTGATCCTGCTGCTGCACGCTGAAGCCGCGGAGGTAAAGGTCGCGCAGGACACCGAGTTCGGCACCGTGGTGGGCGGCTTCGTCCAGGGCATGGAGGGCCAGCAGTAGGTAGCTCTCGTGGCCGTAGGCGCCGGCGCGGGAACCCATGGGCTGGAGGAGGCGGTCATCGCCGAGAGCTTCGACTCGGGTGCGGAAGCGGGACCAGTCGTTGGACAGCATCTGGACGCCTTCGGTCGCCGTGCCCGGCCACAGATGCCGGTCACCACTCTGGCAGTCGTCTTCGAAGAAGCGGTCGTAGCCGCGCAGGCAGTCCGCTCCTATGTGCCAGATGCGCCAGGCGATTGTCGTGAAAGGCGCCGGTCGGGGATCGCCCGCGGGCCGTGGGTCGGCACGGAACACACCGTTGGCATCCGCCCGGAGCGTCATGCACGAGGCAACGGGTTCCCAGAGGTATTCGGCGTCGGTGAGACCGCCAAGGCGAGCGAAGGTTCTGGAACGTACGTCGTCAAAGGTTGCGAGCAGATCTCTGGTGACAGGGCCGGGCGAGGTCATTGGCAGCTCCAGGTTCACCGACGGGTAGGGCCACCGCTGATCATCAGTGTGAAGACGGAAGATGATGCAGCAGCCGCCGATTTCAGCGTAGTCCCCCCGGCTACTCGCAGAAGTCGTTCGACGGTCTGATGGGCCGGATCGCGTGCCGGTCAGCGCGTGTTGGGCCTCCCGACGCATACGACGGCTGGTGCTCGGGCTGCTCTCGAGCCTGCCCCAGGGAGAACTGCTGGTGCATCGCTGAGTGGGACAGGGGTGGCTCCATGTTCTTCATCGAGCGAGTTGGGGGCTTCTTGGCTCGTGGATGGTTCCGTCTGTACGCCGGGCGCTTTGTCGAGTCCGGCAGGATCGTCACGGCGATCGGGGTCTCCGCCGGGATCGACATGGGCCTGCATCCCGCCGCGTGCCTCTCGGGCGAAGAGAGGGGCCGCGCGTTTGATCTGGCCATCGAGTAGGTCGGTGCTGTCGAAGCGGCCGATGGCGGGGTCGTACTGGCGGGCGTGGAGGTCGAAACGGTGCCGGTGGTGGTCTCGTACCGGACGCCGGTGCAGGTGGGGGTGCTTTGCGGGCGCGCCGCCCGTGACGGCGCCCAGGACGCGCGTGCCGTGCGGGTCGTGGGCCCAGCGCTGGGGGAGGGTGCCGGTGCTGCTGGTGACGGTGAGTGGGAGCCCCGGGTGTCGTGGTGGTGGTAGAACATCGCACCCGCGGCGGGTTTGATGGCGGCGGCTGGTCGGGAGGGGCGTAGCGGTAGGACTCGACGGTTCAGGCGGGACAGCCTGGTGACCGTCGACATCGGGCTCTTCGCGGACGTGCCGGAGTTGGGCGCGGCCGATGCCGTGATCGCGCCGCTCGGCAGCCGTCTGCCGGCCGGCGCGGGCAGGTCCGCGGTCGCCGGGGCGCTCCTCGCGGGGGGCGTTCGGGCGGGGTGAGTGACCCCGCCGCCTGCGGCAGGCAGAGCCACCAGGCTTCTGTTCACGCCCGCCCTGCCCACCCCGAACGAGGCGGCGAGACCCGCAGGCCGCGTGCAGTGGCGGCGCGTAACTTGCGTCGGCCGCGAGGCGGTTGGAGTGTCGAACCTCCGGACCCCGGCCGTTGCTACGGTGGCGCCATGCCCATACGAAACGATGAGAACGAAGCCCTCACCGAAGCGTGGCAGGCCCTCACCCGCTGGATGGCGGAGCACGCTCCGGCGTCGTACGCCTCCCTGCTGCCGCCGGTGCCGGAGGAGGGCATCGCCTCGGTGGACGGTGAGTTGCGGCAGCGCCTCGGGTACGGGCTGCCCGCCGAGTTGGCCGCGCTGTGGCGGCTCTGCGGTGGGGTGGAGCACCAGGAGGTCGAGGGGGACGAGGAGGGGGAGGTGGGCTCGGGCGCCTTTCTGCCCGGTGGCTGCCTGTTCACTCCGGAGCAGGCCATGTCCGCGGTGCTTCTCGGCGGGAGCGGCGGGTGGGGCGCGCCGATCGTCCCCTGGCTCTCCCGTGACGAGGCCGGTCCCGAGTCCGGGTGTTACGTCGGCCCTGGCGGTGTCGGTTCGTGGGAGCTGCCCGAAGGGATCGACGCTCCGGTGTATCCGTCGATCGCCGCCTACCTGGAGGCCGTTCACCGCGCCCTGACGGTGGGTCCCGCCGATCTGATGGGCTCCGCCGGCGTGCCGGGCATCGTCTACGACTGCCTGATCTGGGACGACCCGTCGAGTTCGTGGTTGACGGAGGCCGCCGCGTTCTGGGCGCCGGTGCACTGAACGCGGCCGGGGGGGGGGGGGGGGGGGGGGGGGGGGGGGGAGGGGGGGGGGGGGGGGGGTGTCCTTCTGCAGAGGGAGATGGGACTGCGTGGT
>NZ_JBVJCD010000016.1:67562-72543 GCF_055588985.1 Streptomyces sp. NPDC041970 | reverse complement strand
GTCGACCACCCCCCCCCCCCCCCCCCCCCCCCCCCCCCCCCCCCCCCCCCCCCCTCCCCCCCCCACCCCCCCCCCCCCCCCCCCGGCGGCGTACCTACGGCTTGGCCATCGTGCAGACGAGGTCGGCCTGCGTGGTGTCGCAGCCCTTGAACCAGGCGTTGCCCGGATCGAGGGTGTACCTGTCCTTGTCGATGATCCGGAACTTCTTCAGGAACCCTTCGTAGAAGTTGTCCAGGCTCATCGAACCGGAGTTGACCTTCAGCGACATCGACGACCGCCCGCAGTTCTCGTCGAACGTCGGCGCGTCGTACCGCGTGTCGTCCAGGAGGTGCTCACTGCCGTCGTCGGTCCTGGCCGCGACGGTCTGGATGCACTCGCCGCCGCCGTTCGCGCCGGCCGGGTTCTGTCCGCCGCGCGCCGCCGGGACCCCCGGTGACTGGTACGTGGACGAGAACGGGAACTCGTCACAGGACACCGTTTCGGCGGCCCCTTCGGTGATCTCGGGGTGCAGCGCCGTCCAGGGGTGCTTGAGGAAGGGCCTGTCCGGGACCCAGCCGTCGGTCCGCTTGGAGCGCGACTTGGGGCACATCACCTTGTCCCGGTTCTCCTTGCGCTCGTACGACGACTCGTTGCGCTCCTTCCTCGGAAGGTACTGCAGCGCGTCGGCGCGGGTCCTGCCGCCCCCCTTGACCTTCGACTTGTTCTGGATCAGCCAGGCGTGTGCCGCGGCCGACGGGTACTTGGCGGTGTTGAACTTGTACTCCGGGAAGTACTGCGGCAGCACGCAACCGGCGTCCGTGCCGTTCGCCGCGACCTTGTCGCACCGCACCTCGACGGAGGGGGAGCGCCACGGTCCGGTGCCCACGTCCTTGTCGCCCTTGCCGTCCGGCGGGCCCGACTCGGTGACGAAGTGGCCCACGAACCACACCGGGAGCTTCTTCGACAGATCGGTGTCCCGCGTCCCCCCGGCGTTGTTCACGTCGCCGTTCCACTTGTGGTCGGCGGTGCCGGTGGCCATGTGCCCGTCCGTGGGATCGTGTTCACCGCCGCCCTTCCAGCTCAGGTCGCTGTAGAAGTCGAAGTTCTTCGCCCCCGCTCCGCCTTCGCACCCGTCGCTGAAGCACATGGAGTCGATGAACGCGTCCTGGCCTCCGTCGCCGAGAAGGACGGCCCGCTCGTCCGGGGGGAAGTCGTTGTAGGTCGGGTTGATCTGGATCCAGGTCTTGATCTCACCCGACCTCGGATCGGTCTTGACCTGGAAGGCGAACTCGAACGTAGCGCGGTACGTGGCGACCGGGAGCCCCTGGTAGAAGTACGTCACCCGGTAGCCCATGTCGTAGAACAGGCACGCCTCGGTACGGGTGATCAGCGACTTCTGCGCCTCGCCGTACAGCGACGGCTGGCACCACGCCCCCTTGATGATCGGGTCGGGGTAGGACGGCGCCCTGGTGCGCATGGCCTGGGCCGCCTTGCGGGTGCCTTCCAGGGACCTCTCCATCTTGGGGGTCACGGTGACCTGCGTGCCGCCGTTGGTGAAGGTGCGGGGCTCCCAGCCCTTCCAGCCGGCGGCCTCGTCGCCGGGCTTCGGCGGCGCCTGCGGGGTGTCGACCTGGGCCGGCGGCGCGGCGTTCGGATCGAGCTGCGGAATCGCTATGTCGATCTTCTGCTTGCGGTTGTAGTCCCGGTTCCCGGAGGTGAAACCGTAGTCCTTGATCGGCCCCACGTTGCCGGCCCGGTCGACCGTGCGGGTCTGCACCGTGTGGTTGCCGTCCGCCGCCGGCGTCACGGTGTACGTGGCGTCCGCGGCCGCGGCCCGCACCGCTCCGGTGGTGGTGGGCGCCGACTTCCAGCCGTGGTCGGCCGCGTCGTCCTCGTACGGGTCGAGGCGGAACTGCACCTGGTGGGCGTCCGGGGCGCCGGTGGTGACGTCGAAGGCGCCCGCGACGCCGGAGGGGCCGCCCCAGTCCTCCGGATAGGTCGCGGAGGTGACGCTCCGCGGCTCGCCGGGAGCGGTGGTGTCGACGACGAACTGGGTCCACCCGGACCAACTGAGGTTGTAGTGGGTGCCGTCGTAGGGGTTGGTGCGGAACTTGTACGTCCGGCCGTCCCGGAGCTGCCCGGCCGGAACGGTCACGGAGGCCGGCTTGCCCGAGGCCACGAAGTCGGAGACGAGCAGACCCTCACCGGCGGGGGTGGTGATGGGGGTGTCGGTGGCGGCGTCGTAGACCTGGAAGGTGCCGTTGACGGTGTCGCCGTCCGGGTCGGTGAAGGTGTCCCGCAGGGTCGGGGTGGTGGTGTTGACCGCCCACACGCCCGCGTACGACGCGAACGGCGCGCCGGCCTGCCGGTTCGTGCCGTCCCAGGGCCGGTAGTTGTAGGTGACGGACAGCTTGGGCTGATTGGCCGCGTTGTTCGCGGAGTTGACCCGCTTCCACGCCTTGACGTCGTCGGTGGCGGCGCGCAGCCCCATGTGGCCGCGGGTCGCCTTGGCGGACGCCCAGGACTGGACGAGGGTGTCGACGTCGGCGTTGATCCAGCCGTCGGGTTGGGTCGCGGCGCAGTCCGCGTTGCCCCTGGTCTGCGTGGAGGAGTGGTACTCCTGGTTCCACGCGGGCTGCGAGGCCCAACGCGAGGCCGTGGAGGGCGCGCCGGTGTCCCAGATCGTCCATTTCTGGGCGCTGCAGTCGGTGTTGCCCGAGTGGAAGTTCCACAGCGCCAGATTGGTGTCGATGATCAGCGCGTCCTGGATGGGCGTGGTGTTCCAGGTGATGTACGAGCGCGCGGTGCGCGGGGTCCCGTCGGGGTTCTTGGTGCCAGGGTTGCCGAGGTCGAGCTCGGTGTCGGTGGACCAGTCGACGGTCTCGCCCTGCTGCACGTAGGTGTCGAAGGTGTTCGACAGTGCGGAGGTGGACGGGTCGACGGTGACCGGGTACCGGGTGTCCGGGTCGGCGAGGAACTCGGCCGAGGGGGTGACCACCAGGTCGATCCTGCCGCGGCCCTTGTCGAGGACCTTCATGTCGACGCGCGCCCGGTTCGTGTGCTCGCCGGAAGCCTTGTCGACGGCGGCGTCCCACATCACCGGAGCGGGCATGGTGGCGCGCCGGGCGCCGGTCGCGGCGTCGGTGAAGGTGACCGAGCCGTCCTCGTTCGCCTTCGCCTTCAGGCCCTCGGCCTTGACCGGCAGGGTGTATGAGTAGGCGCCGGCGGGCCGCTCGGCGATCTCGACGAACTGCTCGAATCCGGTCCGGGTGGCCTCGACGACGACGTCGGCGCCGGGCACGGCGTTCCGGTATCGGGCGTGGGCGCCGTTCAGTTCGGGCTCGGGAAGCCCGCCCTTCCACTGCAGCGTGACGCGCTCGTCGCCCTGGCCGAGGGTGACCAGGTCGCGGGGCGCGGCGTCCTGGGCGGCGCGCAGGGAGGCGGCTCTCGTCCCGCCCTTCCCGGCCAGGCGCAGGCCCTCGGGGTGGCTCTTCGCGCCCACGGAGCCGTCGGCCGCGCGGACGAGGGTGACGTCGACCGGCTGCCACGTACCGCCGCGCCGGACGCGTTCGGGGGCGGTGGTCAACTCCGTGGTGAGGGTGCCCTGGGGGTTGGCGACGGTGTACGTCGTCTCGGTCGTCTCGTCGGTGACGACGACCTTCCTGCCGGTCCTCTTCGCCTCCAGGACCGCCCACGCGCGGGAGCCCTTGGCGTGTGCGGCGGCCCAGGCCATGTCGGAGGCGAGGATCCGGCTCTCGGACGGCTGCTGGACCTGCGCCGGGGCCGCCTTCGGCTCGGGCGTCGCCGCCGTGGCCGTGCCGCCGGCGACGAAGGCGGCCTCGGTGACCAGCAGCAGCGCTGTCGCTGCGGCTCTTCGGGACATCCGTCTGCCCCGTTTCGGCCGGGAGAGCTGTGTGTCAGGAGACACGAAGTGCTGCCTTCCTCTGGGGAATTCGATCGTTTGTGCACAGCGCACAGTCGGCGACGGTAGGGGAGGCAAGCGGATGGCAGTAGTACGGTTCCGGCCGCGCGAGGGGGCGTCGGCGGGGCAGGCCGGTGCGGCGTCGCTCCCGCGCGGCAGGCGCGCCCCAAACATCGGCTTGGTCACACGTGGCAACGGAGGAAGGGGCGCGGCCGCGTGCTCACCGGTCACCGATTACCGGACAATCCGCGGGCCGACCGCAGACAATCGGCGAGCAAGTGCTGGATGCGGGGTGAACCACCCACAAGCCTCAGCCTGTGCGATGTCATCGCCCCGGCCGGCGGAACCTGGCTGGAAGCGGGCTTTCCGGCCGGCGAGGCCGGCGGAGGGGCATGGGCGGCTGGGGCTGCCGGTCCGCCCCGTCTCCGGGAGGGCCGGGCGGGCCGGGCGGCGGCTTCCGTCCTCGCTCGCGATCCCGTCGGCGCGGAGCCGTACGACGCGTCCCCGGGGTACGCGCTCGCCGCCGCGTTCGGGACCGGCGCCGAGCCGAGGCGGAAGCTCACGTTGAACGCCGCCCTCGAACTGCGGCCCTGAGGGGAGGGACGGCGGGTGGGCGCGCGCCGGGGGTGTCGCCGCCCGAGCCGCGCCGGACTCCGGACGAGGACGCGCGTGCCCGCGGCGTCGCCGGTCCCGGCCGCCCGCGCGGGTTCGCGGTGCTGAGACCGTCCGCCCGCGCGGGCGGGGCTCGGGGGCCGCCGTGCCCGGTTGCCCCCGCGGAGGGTCCGGTCGGCGGTCGTGATACGGGTGCTTTCCAGGACGATCGGGACTTCCTCGCGCCGAGCGACCGCGCCCCCGGTGAGCCGTCGGTGCTCTTGACCGGGTCCGGCGGCGGCCTCGCGCGGAGGGCGCGGTCCGTTGGAGCAGCCGGTGACGGGAAGGGCGGTGACCTGGCGTACGTCGGTGGCGCACCGGTGGGGGTGGGGCGCCGGCCGGTCGGCCGTCCGGTCCGTGCCCGGCCGGGGGGGGGGGGGGGAGGGGGGGGGGGGGGGGGGGGGGGGGGGGGGGGGGGGGGGGGGAACG
>NZ_JBVJCD010000016.1:0-67556 GCF_055588985.1 Streptomyces sp. NPDC041970 | reverse complement strand
CCCCGCCCGCCTCCCCACCCCCCCCCCCCCCCCCCTCCCCCCCCCCCCCCCCCCCCCCCCCCCCCCCCCCCCCCCCCCCGGTGCCGCCGCCTCCGGTCCGGGGCGGGCGGACTTCGGGGCCGGGCGTGTCGTACCCGTGTGTTTTCATGTTCAGGAAGGTCGCATCGGACGGGATGAGGGGCGCGGGGCGTGGCGATGGTGCGAAAGGCGGCGCCCCCTGTGCGGGAGTCGCTGGAGGGGCGGCACTCCAGCGTCGTCTTCTCCGACGACCGGCAGTGGGCCGAACACACCCGCGTGTTCGTGCGCGGAGGGCTGGAGAAGGGCGAGCGGGTCCAGTACCTCGCGGACACCACCGACCCCGACCAGGTGCTCGGCGCGCTCGCCGACGCGGGCGTCGACGCGGCGGGCGCCGTGGCGCGCGGCCAGTTGTCCGTCTCCGTCGCCGGGCGGACGTGCCCCGCCGGTTCCGGCTTCGACCCCGACGCCATGATCGGCCTGTGGCACGACGCGGCGGAGGCCGCCCGCGCCGCCGGTTACACGGGGCTGCGCGCGATCAGCGAGATGTCCTGGGGGGCGCGGAACACCGCCCACGTCGACCGGCTGCTGGAGTACGAGCTGCGCGCCCACCGCGAGGTCTTCGCCCGACTCCCGATGACGGCGCTCTGCTTCTACGACCGCCGGCTGGTGTCCGACGCGTATGTGAACGTCCTGGCGAGCGCCCATGTGTCGCACCGGGGGGAGTCGCACGCCGGACCGGCCCTGCGGGTGGCCCCGCTGGTGGACCGTCCCGGCCTGGTGATGTCCGGGGCGGCCGGATACGACACGCGGCACACGGTCGCGGCCGCCGCCGCCGTCGTCTCGGGCTCGGCGGCCCAGCAGATGGAGCTGGACCTGGCGACCCTGCACCACCTCGACGCGGCGTCCCTGGCCGTGCTGGCCGACGCCGCCGCCGGGCGGCCCGGCGGCACGCCGCTGAAGGTCCGGCAGGCCCCTCCGCCCCTGCGGCGGCTACTGCAACTGTTCCCGGAGCTCGATTCCGTGGTGGAGGTCGTGGACCGATGACAACCTACGGGCCTACCGCGGCCGACCCCGGCCGGCAGACCGACTTCTACCACCCGGCGCTGTTCTACGGCACCGACGACGAGTACCTCGCCGGCGTCGGGACGTTCGTCCAGGACGCCGTGGCCCAGGAGCACACCGTGCTGGTGGCGGTGCCCGACCGACGCCTCCCGCTGCTCCAGGACCTCGTCGGGGGCGACCGCGACCACGTCACGTGGGTCGACATGCGCCAGGCGGGACGCAACCCCGGACGCATCCTGTCGATGCTCCAGGAGTTCGCCGACGGCGCGGGGGGCGGTGCGGCCGCCGGCGTCTCGATCGTGGGAGAGCCGATCTGGGTCGGGCGTACGCCTGCGGAGGCTTGGGAGGCGACCCGCCACGAGGCGCTGATCAACCTCGCGTTCACCGGGCGCCCGGTCAGCATCCTCTGTCCCTACGACACGGCGCTGCCCGAAGAGGTGCTGTCGCAGGCGCACCGCACCCACCCGGTGATCGGATCTCCGGGGGAGTACCGCGCCAGCTCGCGCTACACCGACCCGCACGAGGTCTCCCGCGACTGCGACACTCCGCTGCCCGAGCCGCCGCCGTACGCCGTCGTCGTCCCCTTCGACGAGCACGGACTGGCGGCGGCGCGTGACGAGGCCCACCGTTCGGCGGCCGCCGCCGGCCTGCCGGAGGCCCGTCGCACGGACTGGCTCCTCGCGGTGGGAGAGGCCATCAGCAACTCGGTGCGCCACGGAGGCGGCCGCGGCACCCTGCGCACGTGGTGTGCCGACGGCGAGCTCGTCGCGGAGATCCGAGACCGGGGCCTGCTGGCCGATCCCCTCACCGGCCGCCGCAGGCCCGACCCTCGGGCGGCGGCCGGCGGCCGGGGTGTGTGGATCATGCACCAGTTGTGCGACCTGGTGGAGATCCGGGCCGTGCCGCAAGGGCTCGTCCTCCGCCTCCACATGGGACTGGAGTGATCGCGGCCCTCCGGAGGCCCAGGGGGGCGGACCCCGCAGTCGCCGCCGGGTGCGCGTCAGCACCGGCCGGTCGTCACCGGGACCTGGCGGCCCGGCGCAGCGTCGCGAGCAGCTCCCGGTTGCTCGCGCCCTTGAGCACGTAGGCGAAGGCGCCGGCGCGCAGCATCTGCTCGGCGGAGCCCTTGTCGTCGTACGCGGAGAACGCCACGATCCGGCTGGACGGCGAGCACCGGGCGATGCCCCTGGCCACGGAGGCGCCGCCGCCGGGGAAGCGGACGTCCAGGATCACCAGGTCCGGCCGGTGGCGGCGGGCCGATTCCAGCGCCTGCCCGCCGTCGTACGCGGCGCCCACGACCTCCAGGTCCGGCTGGGCCTCCACCACCTCGCGCAGGGACTCCAGCAGCATCGCGTCGTCGTCGCACAGCAGCACGCGGAACGGGAGGGCCGGGAAGTCGCCGCCCGCGGTCACGCCGCGTCGTCCTCGGGCGCCGGGACCGGCAGCGGGTTCGGCACCCAGAACTCGACCGTCGTGCCCGTTCCGGGCCGGCTGTGCATGGACCACCAGCCCCCGGCCGTCTCCGCTCGCTCCCGCATCTCGACGACCCCGAAGTGCTCGCGCCCGTCCGGGGACATCGGTATGCCGGTGCCGTCGTCGGCGACGCGCGTCACGATGCCCCCGTCGGACGACCTGACCAGGAGGTCGACACGGCCCGCCCGCGCGTGCTTGCGCACGTTGAGCAGCGCCTCCTGGACGATGCGGAAGATGGTGATGGCCGTCTCCGGCGTCGGCTCGCGCTCCAGTCGGTGCTCGAACGCGTAGGCCATCCCCCAGGAGGAGCCCACGACGTCCTCCAGGTGGCCGGAGAGCGCGTCGACCAGGCCGTGCCGGTCGATGCCGGGCGGGTGCAGCCGGAAGGTCAGGCTGCGGAGGCGGCCGACGGCCTCGCGCACCGACGCGTCGAGGCGCCGCAGCTCCGCGGCGTACGCCTCCGGCACCCGGTCCGCCAGCAGCTCCAGCCGCATCCCGACCGCGACCATCGCCTGGATGGAGTCGTCGTGGACGTCCCACGCGATGCGGCGCCGCTCCGTCTCCTGCGCCTGCACCAGGTGGTCGAACAACCGCCGCCGCTCGCTGAGGGCGTGCTGAGCGGCCCGCCGTTCGGACATGTCACGGGTGACCTTGCCGAACCCCTGGAGGACGCCCGCCTCGTCCCACAGGGCGGTGATGACCACGTTGGCCCAGAACCGCGAGCCGTCCTGGCGGACGCGCCAGCCCTCGTCCTCCAGCCTGCCCTCGGCCACGGCGGTCTCCAGCTCCCACCGCGGCTTGCCCGACGCCTGGTCCTCGGGCGGGTAGAAGACCGAGAAGTGCTGCCCGAGGATGTCCTCGGCCCGGTAGCCCTTGATCCGCTCCGCCCCCGCGTTCCAACTGATGATGTGGCCCTGCGGGTCGAGCATGAAGATGCCGTAGTCCAGCACCCCCTGGACCAGCAGGGTGAAGGCGGCCTCCGACAGCGGGGCGGTCTGCTTCCGCGCCGGCTCCCCCGTCACGCCAGGAGCCCTTCGCGCCGGGCGATGGCCACGGCTTCGAGGCGGGACCGCGCCCCCAGCTTCTCCAGCACCCGCTGGACGTGGTTGCGCCCGGTGTTGAGGGCGATCCCGAGCCGTTCGCTGATCTCGGCGGTGGTGCGGCCTTCCCCCAGCAGGTGGAGGGTCTCCCGCTCCCGCGGGGTCAGGTCGCCGCCGAGGCCCGGCGTCCGGCCGGTCAGCCGTCCCAGCACGTCGCCCAGGAGCTTCTCGCTGAACACCATCTCGCCGGCCGCCACCCTGCGCACGGCGTCCTTCAGTTCGTGCAGCCCGCAGGCCTTCAGGATCAGGCCGGAGCCGCCCGTCTCCGCGATGCGCACGGCCACCGACCCGCCGCCCTCGCCCGTGAGGACGAGCACCCGCGTGCCCGGCGCGAGCGCCAGCAGATCGGCGATGGCGTCGACCGCGTCGCCGTCGGGCAGGCGGCGGTCCATCAGGACGACGTCCGGCGCGCAGCGCTCCGTATCGGCCAGGGCCGCGGCCACCGACGCCGCCCGCCCCACGACCCGCAGATCGGGCGAGCGCTCCAGGGCGAGGCAGATCGCCTCGGCCACCATGTCGTGATCCTCGACCAACAGGATTCTGACCGGGCGGCCGAGGGGGGAGGAGGGGGAGGGCATCGACGCATCCTTGCAGGTGGCGGACCGTACGATCATGCCAGAAGGTCCGGGGGCGGCCACTTCGCCATGGCCACCGCCTCTCCGTCGCGCAGGGTGACGGCCACGCCAGGAGGCCGGCGCTCCGGCTCCGCGTCCGGGCGCGCGCCCTCCTCGGTGAAGAAGCCCTCCGCGCCGATCAGGGAGAGCAGCCGCGCCAACTGCGTCCCGATCCCCTCCGCGACGATGTCCACGCCGGCCAGCAACGCGGACCGCCGTGCCGTCAGCAGGGCGCTCATGCCGGCGCAGTCGCAGAAGGAGACGCCGGTCAGATCGAGGCAGAGGCGGGTCGGCCGATGCGTCAGACAGGCCATGACCGCCTCCCTGACACGGGGGGCGGTGTCCAGGTCGAGGTCGCCGGCGAGGATCACTCGTGCGACGCCCGGCCGCAGCACGGTGCGCGTCGTGAACGGGTGGACAGTCACAGCGAACCGCACCTCTCCGTGCTCGCGTGCCGCGCACGTCCCGCGCGGCGCCGGCCCCCGCGGTTCCTTCGATGAGGGGCCCTGGTCGTCAGCTCCCGCGCCACTACCTCATAGTGCGTAAGCATCAGTTCCGCTCTAGTGAATCCGCACCAGCCGTGGAAGTCAACACACGCAGGAGGGAACCGGGCGCGGAGGGCGACCGGAGCCTCACCGCCCCGGCACCACGCGCACGCCCAGTGCCTCCACCCGGTAGATGCACGTGTCGTCGCCCCACAGCGTCGCGTCCGCCACGGCGTACGGCCCCCGCGCGTCCTCGCCGCTCTCCACGATGTCCATGTCCACCCGGATCAGCCGGTTGGCGGGGGTGATCTGGCCCCGGTACGTCCACACCGCCTCGCGACCGGGCAGCACCGCCTCGAACCGGGGGCGGGGGACGCCCTCGGCCGCGCCGCGTTCGAGCAGGTGCCACTGGAGCAGTTGGCACATGGCCTCCAGACCCAACGAGCCGGGCTGCACCGGGTCCTGGAAGAAGTGGGCCCGGAAGAACCAGGCGTCCGGGCGCACGTCCTTCTCCGACCGCAACCGGCCGAGCCCCGCGCGCCCCCCGTCCGGCCAGTACCCGGTGATCCGGTCCAGCATCAGCAGCATCGGCCCCGGCAGGCGCGGCTCTCCCGCGCAGTACCGGGCGGGGCGGGCGGTCAAATCGACCAGGAAGCCGGAGGGCTCCTCCAGGCGGGCCCGCTCCCGAGCCGGGACGGGGAGCCCCTGCTGGTCCTCGAAGGCCGACCGGGGGAAGTAGCCGAAGACGGTGGTGAGGTCGAACACCGGCACGTCGTCGGCCGCGCACGTCACGCGGAACGACTCGATGATCATGTCCCCGCTGCGGGACAGGCGCGTCAGCTCGGCCCTGGTACGGACCGTGCGCGTCGCCGGGACGACCTCGCCGGTGACCGTTCCGGACCCGTCGAGGTTGCGGAACAGCAGGTCGCTCCGGCTGGTCAGCGCGCTGCCCACGTACGAGGCGAGCCACCCGCAGGGCTGCAGGGCGACCTCCATGAGGACGGCGAACGGCATGGCGCGGCCGCCGTTCTGCTCGAAGTACCACGCCCGGTCGGGCACGTCGTACTCGGCGACGACGACACTGCCCTCCCGCATCCCGGCCTGCGGCCCGTCCACCGACACGATCCGGGTCATGAAGTGGTACGGCGGGCCGGGGAGCCGCGCCACCCGGCGGGCGCCGTCGAAGGGCTCGTACATGGCGCCGAACGCCTCGCTCGGCCTGCCCCAGGCGCACGCCAGGAGCGAGGCGTAGTCGAAGGGGAGCCCGTCGGCCGCCGCGGCCACCGGCTTCTCCTCCCGGTGCCCGACCAGCCCGCCCAGGAGCGGCAGCGGCGCCGGGGCTCCGTCGGCCTGCACGGCGGGCGGGCCCGTGTGCCGCCACTGCGACAGCGGCCAGTCGGGGACCAGCCGGAGCGCCATGCCGCGGCCCAGGAACGCCTGCGCCCCGTCCACCGAGCCGAGGATGTCGGCGTGGAGCGTCGGCTCCGGACCGGCCGATACGCCGCGGACGAACACCTCGTAGACGACCCGCCGGTTCTCCGGGGTCGCCTGGCCCCGGCACATCGCCCGGTAGGGGAGCCCGGTGACCGGTTCGAAGCGCCAGCCGTCCCGGTCGACGGTGAACCCCATGGCCGTGAGGTGGAAGGCCATCGCCTGGAGGCCGCCCTGGAGCATCAGCGTGCCCGGCATACAGGGGTCGTTGGTGAAGTGGCCGGCGAAGAACCAGTCGTCCGGCGACAGGGCGGTCTCGGCGCGCAGGTAGCCCCGGCCCCACGGCCCGCCGACCGGGTCGAACGCGGTGACCTCGTCCAGCAGTCCCATGCGGCTCCCGTCCAGCCGCGGCGGGCGGACGTGCGCCGCCGTCGCCTCCCAGCCGGGTCCGAAGCAGTCCGCCGGCCGCCCCGCCGCCAGGGCCCGCACCCGGTCCGGGCCGAAGGCGGTCCGTGCGCAGCGCACGGCCGGCGGGTCGCACGGCAGGTCGTCGCCGGGCGGGTGCTCGGCGGGGTCCCAGCGGACACCGCCGCCGCCGGCCAGCTCCTCGGGGGTGAAGAACCCGGCCTGGCCCTCGCGGACGCTGAGCCGCAACTCGCCGTCCACCCGGCAGTCGTAGTGGAAGAAGGCCAGCCGGACGCCGTCCGCCTCCGCGTGGCCGTCGACGTGGATCTCGAAGCACAGGGTGTCGCCGGCCTTCGGCGGGGCGCCGTGGAACGTCACCTCGCAGCCGAGCAGCCGGTAGGCGCGCTCCCCCCGGTTGAGGAGGTCGACGCCCAGCCAACTGAGCAGGAGCAGGTCGGCCTGGCCCGCCTCGATCAGCAGGCCGGTCGGCATACGCCCCGTGGCGTCCAGGTACCAACTGCCGGGCAGGACGTCGGTCTCGGTCCAGATCCGCCCGTCCGTGCGGACCGGGCCGGGCAGGGCGAGCGCGGCGGGCACCGCGTCGATGCCGGTGACCCGGTCGGCGAAGAGCATGGGCGGCGCGGGCATCCGGGTCTGCACCGCGTACCCGTCCTGCTCGGCGAAGAGCGGGCCGAACAGCGTGGAGACCTCACGGGTGGCGAGGTGCTCCAGTTGGGCGCGGTCGAACACCGGCCCCGGCCTGCGGCCCGGTGCGGACGCCGCGCGTGCCGGGGGAGGGGGCGGCGGGAGCGCGGGGGCCGGGCGCGGCGCGCCGAGGCCGCGCGGCCGTACGGGGCCGGGCCCGGACCCCGCCGGGCGCGGCGCCCCGGCCCGCAGCGCCGCGACGGCGAGCGCGGACGCCCGCAGGAAGTACCGGTGTGCCTCGGTGTGCGCGGCCATGACCTCCTGGTGCACCGCGGCGACCCGCCGGCTCTGCCGGGCGACCGCCGCCGCGGCGGGCGCGGCGGCGGACGCGGTGTCCGGGGCGGAGGCCGCCGGGGCGGTGTCGGGGGCGGGAGGCGCGGCGGGGGCCGCCGGGGCGCTTGGCCCCGGCGCGCCGGGACTCTCCTCCGGCGCGGTGGCGGGGCCGGTGGGCGCGCCGGGGCCGCGGTCCGGCACGGGGGCCAGCTCGGGGGCCCGAGGCAGAACGGTCACAGCGGGCTCCGGGGTCGGCAGGCGCGGCGGGGCGGGTACGGGGACGGTGACGGTCGGGCCGGTGCGCGGCGGCTCCGCGGCGGCCTCGGCCAGCCGGGCGAACAGCGCGTCGGCCCGCACCGGCACACCGGCCACGACGAGCTCGGCCACCGCGAGGCAGAGCTGCCGCAGCCCGGCGTCGCCGGGGGCGTCCAGCGCGACGGCCACGTGCTCCCGGTCGCCGAGCACCCGCTTGATCCAGCCGGTGCACAGCTTCCGCGGCCCGTGCTCGACGAAGACCCGCACGCCGTCCGCCCACGCCTGCTCGACCATGGCCGCGAAGTCGATCGTGCCCAGCCCCTGGGCGGTGATCGCGTCGGCGGCCCGCTCGGCCGTCGGCCGGTAGGCCCGCCCGGTGGCCCCGCTGTAGAACCGCACGCCCGGCACGTCGACGGTGGGGCGGAGATGGGCCGCGCGCCACGCCTCCCGTACCTCCGCCACCTCCGGTGCGTGCGCCGCCACGTCGTAGTCCAGCTCGATCGCGGGGTCCGCGCCGAGCCGGGCCACGACGTCCGCGCACGCGCGGGACTCGCCGCCGATGACGCAGACGCCCGGCGCGTTCACCGCCAGCAGGTGGACCGCGGCCTCCGGGGCGAGCGCCGCGCGGACGGCCGCGAGGGGCGCGCCGACCAGGTAGCTCGACCACCGGGAGCCCTCGACGCCCCGCCGCCGCCAGAAGCGCCGGACCGCCCGCAGCTCGCCCGTCAGCTCGGTCGTGAACAGGCCGCTGTCGCGGGTGGCTTCGTACAGCCCCGAGGAGTCCGGCCAGGCCCCCAGCGCGACCAGCGCCGTCGACTCGCCCGAGGAGTACCCGAGCGCCGCGTCCGGCCGCAGCCCGAGCACGTCCCGGCTGAACACGGTGTGCACGACGCCCAGTTCGGCCGCGGCCCAGATCTGGTCGAGCACGCCGGGCTCGGCCGGGGACCGCAGCAGCCTGCCCACCGCCCGGTGCTCCTCGCGCAGGGTCTCGCCGAGCGAGGGCAGGGCGAGCATCAGCTCGTGGCCCATCCCCGTGTACGCGGCGGAGCCGTTGGTGTACACGAAGGCGGTCCGCCCCGCGACCGGGCCGTCCCGGTACAGCACGTCGGCCGGGCGCACCCCGCCCTCCGCCAGCCAGCGGCGGGCGGCCTCCCCGCGGTCCGCCGACGCGGCGGAGCCGTCGACCACGAGCGCCAGCCGGGCCGGGCCCGCCGAGGACTCCGTACCGGATTCCAGGGCGGCCAGCACCTCCCGGCGGTCGGCCCCGGAGAAGACGTGCAGGCGCGGGGCCGGGCCCCGCAGCCACGGCCGGGCGTCGCCCGCGCGCAGCCGTACGCCCGCGACGGGCCCCTCCAGCGGCGCCACCTCGGCCCGCGCGGTGCGGGGGACGGCCGCCGTGTCCGCGGGCCGGCCCGGCCGGGGCGCCGCCCGGTGCTGGAGCGCGAGCGCCGCGGCCGCGACGGAGACCAGCCCGGACGCGGCATGGGCCCGCCCGAAGGCCGACGCCGGATCGAACACCGCGCCGGGGCCGTCGCCGACGACCAGGTCCGGCTCCCGCGCGCCCTCCTCGTCCAGCACGGCGATGACCGTGTCGCCGTCCCGGCGCGCGGCGTCCAGCGGCTTCAGGACCATGACGACGGCCGCGTCGCCGGGCTCCTCCTCGCGCCCCGACCCCCGCAGGGCCGCCCGGTGGACCACCTCGCAGGACAGGTCGGCGGCGCCGACGAGAGCGGCGTCGGCCTCCCCCGACCGGATGGCCCGCGTCGCGACCTCCAGCGCGACCAGCCCGGACGCCTCCTCCGCCGACACCGTGAAGCTGGGGCCCGCCAGGTCGAGTTGGGTGCTGATGCGGTTCGCGGCGAGGTTGGGCATACTGCCCACCACCCCCTCCGCCGTCATCGGGGGAGTGAAGGCGTCCCCGGCGCGGTCCGCCGGCGTCGGGGCGGCCGCCGCCCCCGCCTGCGCCAGCCAGTACGGCACCCGCCAGCGGGCCCCCGCGCGGGCCACCTCCGGGTCCACCCCCGTGCCGATGACCACCATGGTCCGCTCGCGGGGCAGGCTCACCGCCCCTACGGCCTCCCGAGCGGCCTCCAGCACCAGGAGGTGGTGGCGTACGGTCCGCTCCAGGGCCAGCGGCGGGAAGCACAGGCCCGTCAGCTCCACGGCGATCTCCGTGACCGGACCGCGCCGCTCGCCGCCCAGCACCGCCCGGCGGAAGTCCTCGGCGGACGTCCCCCCGCCGCCCACCCGCGCGCCGAGGGCGACGACCGCCACCTCCGTACGCCCGCCCGAAGCCCGGCCGGACGCGGGCCGGGGCGCGGCGGGCGGGGGCGCGTCGTCGGGGGAGTCGAGGATCAGGTGGGCGTTGGTCCCGCCGAACCCGAAGGCGCTCACCGCCGCCCTGCGCGGCCCCGCCCACTCCTCCGACGCGGTCAGCACCCGCAACGGGGTGCCCGCCAGCGCGTCCAGCGGTTGCCGTGCGCCGAGCGTCGCCGGGCGCACGCCCGCGCGCATCGCGCCGAGCACCTTCAACAGCCCCGCCACCCCCGCCGACGCCAGCAGGTGCCCGACGTTCGACTTCGCCGACCCGATCGGCACGTCGTCGGCCGCCGCGAAGACACGGGCCATGGCGCGCGCCTCCACCGCGTCCCCCACCGGCGTCCCCGTCGCATGGCACTCGACCAGCGACACCGACTCCGGAGCGACGCCCGCCCCCGCGTACGCCAGGCGCATGGCCCGCACCTGGCCCTCCTCCGCCGGGCTGATCAACCCGGAACCGCGCCCGTCGTTGGAGAGCCCCACCCCGCGGATCACGCCGAGCACGGGCAGCCCGGCCGCACGCGCCCGCGACAACCGGGTCAGGGCGACGAACCCCGCGCCCTCGCCGTGCACCAGCCCGTCCGCGTCCCGGTGGAAGGGGCGGCTGCGCCCGGTGCGGCTCGTCGCGGACAGCCCGCAGAACCCCACGTGGAGGTAGAGCGGGTCGGGGCGGCTGACCGCGCCCGCCACCATCAGGTCGGCGGTGCCGTCGTGCAACCGGTCGCACGCCAGCTTGATCGCGTACAGCGAGGAGGCGCACGCCGCGTCGAGGGACCACGCACCCGCGCCGAGGCCGAGCGCGCGCGCCGCGAGCCGGGCGGGCAGCCCGGAGGAGAAGCGGTTGCGGGCGTCGGGGCGCACGCGGCGCTCCCCCCTCAGCAGGGCGTCGGGGAGCGGGGGCGGCTGAGCGGACAGCCAGACGTGCTCGGCGAACGCCGCCCCGGTGGCCGTGGGGTACGACAGGTTCCCCAGCACCAGGCCCCCGCGCGGCAGCGGACCCTCCTGGCCCGCCTCGGCGAGCGCCTGCCGCACCCCGTACAGGACCCAGTGGAAGAGCGGGTCCAGCGACGCGACGCGCTCCGGGGCGCCGGGGAAGGCGCTCGGGTCGAAGACCGACTCGAACCCCTCGACGTACCCGCCGACATCCGTCCAGGTGCGGTCGAGGTGGTCGTCGACCGAGCCCATGGCCCAGGGGCGCGGCAGCCGCCAGCGGCCCTCCGGGGCGGCCGACAGGCTCACGCGCCCGGCGGCGACGTTCTCCCAGAACGCGTCCGGGTCCAGCGCGCCGGGCAGCACGCAGCCCCGGCCGACGACGGCGATCGGTTCGAAATCCATGCGAGTCTCACTTCACGGCGGGGTGGCGTGGCGCGGGGCAGGGGGCGGGGTCAGGAGGGGCGGCGGACCAGCTCCACGCCGATCAGTTCCAGCCGGACGGACCCGTCGGCGTCGAGCAGCGCGGCGTCGCAGCGCGCCCCGGTGCCATGGGCCGTCCGCCCGCGCACCACGCACCGCACGGCGTCGTCGACCGGGCCGGTCCGGTGCACCCGGCACTCGGCGACGGCCATCGGCAGCGCCGCCGCCCCGAGCACCTCCGCCCCCCAGAGCAGGGAGAGTTGGAGCGCCCCGTCCACGGCGGCCGGGTCCAGCGGACCGTGCCCGCCCGGCCACCCCAGGGCGCGCAGGCCCACGACGGTCGCCTCGGCCCCCTGCTCCGAGACGCCGCGCACCGTGCGCAGCGCGTGGAACCGGGGCCCGTGGAAGAGGACCGGCCCGTCGTACCAGGTGGCCGAAACAGGCTGCTCCAGGTCGAGCGGGACCTCCCACGCTGCCGCTTCCGGCTCCCCGGCCCCGGCGTCGAGGACGGCCCGGAAGTGCGCGACGCCGTCCTCGCCCCGCAGCTCCGCCTCCAGGCCCGAGGGCGAACCGGGCGCGCCCCGGCTCCCGAGCACCGTCAGCCGGTGGCCCGCACCGGCCAGGTCCGGCAGGGCGAACTTCCGGTACACCCGCAGATCGCGCAGGACGAGCGGGCCGGCGGCCGGCAGCCACGCCGCGGCCGCCCCCGCGAACCAGCCCAGGACCAGCGCCACGGGCAGCACGGGGACCCCGGCGGGCGCGTGGTCGGCGAGCTGCGGCAGGACGTCGGAGCGGACCAGCACCTGGGCGCGGCGCGGACCACCCGCCGGCGCCAGGGCGGCCGGGTCGTCCCCGGCCGCCAGGACGACGAGCGCCGCGCCGCCGGCGGCGCCGTCCAGCTCGGCCGTGCAGGCGGCGGCGCCCCGCTCCAGCGGGATGAGCGGGATGCCGGATCGGTCGAAGCGCGCGGCCAGCGCCGGGGTGACCATGCCGCCCTGCCAGGGGCCCCAGGCCACGCACCGCACCAGGCAGTCGGGGCGGCGAGCCCGCTCGACCGACGCGACGTGCTGGAGGATCTCGTTGGCCATGGCGTAGTCGCCCTGCCCCGGATTGCCGTACACGGCGGCCACCGAGGAGAACAGGCAGATCGTGTCCAACGGGTCGTCCGCCGTCGCCGCCAGCAGCGCCCGCGCACCGTCCACCTTGGTCGACAGCACCGCCTCGGCCTGCTCGTCGGTCTTGTCGGCGATCCGCTTGTCGGCCAGCACGCCCGCACCGTGCACGATGCCGGTGATCGGCCCCCATGCCTCGCGCACGTCGCGCAGGGCCTCGGCGAGGGCGTCGCCGTCGCGGACGTCCACCCGCACGTACCGGACGGGCGACCCGGCGGCCTCCAGCGCCGCCAGCGTCGCCCGCACCTCGCGCGCGGCCAGGATCTCGCGGGCCCGCTCGGCGAGCCGGGCGGGCGAGGAGTCCGCCGCGTCCCCCGTGCGGCCCTCCGCGAGCAGACGGGTCAGCGCCGGCTCGTCGAGCGCCGACGCCGTCCCGGCGGGCTCGGCGGCCGGGTCGGTCCTGCCCAGCAGCACGATCCTCGGGCGGTGGGTCCGGGCCAGGTCGAGCAGGGCCGCGGCGGTCACCCCGCGCGCCCCTCCGGTGGCCACGATCACCGACGCGGCGGAGATCCGGGGCACGGCGCCCGGCGCCACCGGCTCGGGGACCATCCGCGGGAGGGTGCGGACGCCGTCCGCGCGCAGGCCCGCCTCCCCGTCGGCGCCGCCGTCCAGCAGTTCCCGTACGACCGCCTCGGCGACCTCGTCGTCGTCCCGGCCGCCCCGCTCGCAGTCGAGGGCCCTGACCGAGGCGTCCGGCCACTCCTTCGCGGCGGTCCTGGCCAGGGCGGCGACCCCGCCGAGCCACGCGCGCTCGGGCGCGCGGCCCGCGAGCCCGAAATCGCCCCCGGTGTCCTGCACGGTCACGAACAGCCCGCCGCCCGTCTCCGCTCGGGCCGCCACCGCACGCGCCGCGCGGAGCGCCGACAGGTGGACCTCCCGCGCCTCGTCCGGCGCGCCGCTCGCGGTCAGCGCGACGAGGTGGACGACTCCGTGCGCCGCTGCGGGGGCCTCCGCGGCGGCGCCGGCGTCCACGCCGCGATCCGCCAGCTTCCGGGCGACGAGACGGGCGACCGGGCCCCCGTCCGCGCCGCCGCCGACCACCACGACGGGCCCGTCCAGCAGTCCCGCCGTGACCAGTCCGGACGCGGGCGACTCCACCGCGCGCGGCGCCAGCCGCGTCAGCGGCGCCCCCGCACCGGCCCCGGCGGGGGGCGCGGACGGCGCGGCGGGTTCGCGGGCCTCGGGCACGGCGGGGGCGGCCGCGCGGACGCGGGACCCGTCGGGGGCCTCGGGCTCCGGTGCCCCGGCGGGCTCGCCGGTGAGCGTGTCGACGATCTCGCGCAGCGTACGGAGCTTGCCGAGCCGCGCCACGTCTCCCGTCACCACGTCACCCGCCTCCCGGCGTACGGCCGACAGGATCTCCACGCGCTTGATGGAGTCGACGCCCAGATCCGCCTCCAACTCCATGTCCGGGGTGAGCATGTCGGTGGGGTAGCCGGTGAGCCGGGCCACCACCGACAGCAGCAGTTCCTCCAGCTCCGCGGCCGACGGGGCCGCCGGCTCGGCGGCGGGGGCGGAAGCCGGCGCGGGGACGGGGGCCGGCGCGGGGACGGGCGCCGGGGCGGGAGGCGCGGCCGGCGCGGGCGCGGGCACCGCCGCCGGGACACCGCCCGTGACCGCCGCCGGCGGCGCGGCGGGCGCCGCGGGCAGCACGGTCACGGGCGCCTGCCGGGGCGAGGAGGGACGGGGGAGCGGCAGCGGCGCCCGCGCCTCGTCCCCCGTGAGCGGCGCCCCGAGCATCGCGGCCAGGGTCGTCTCGGTCATCCGCAGGAAGGCCATGTGGCTCTCGGTCAACATGCGCTGGCAGGCCGCGTGGGCCTCCGCCGTCTGCCGCTGGACCCCCTCGACGGCGGCGAGCCAGCCACCGTCCGAGGCGCCCGCGGCGTCCTCGGGAGCCCCCGCGGCGTGCACCGGGTCGGGCTCCGGCGGCCACGGCGCGGCGTACACCGGCGGCCGCTGGGCGGGGTCCGGGGCGGGATCGTGCGCGGCCTCGGGGACCGCCGGGGCGCCCGGCTGGGACGCGGATACGGGGTCGGGGCGCGGCAGGCGTTCCGGGCCGCGTTCCGGGCCGGACGCCGGGCCGGACGCCGGGCCGGACGCCGGGCCGGACGCCGGGCCGGACGCCGGGCCGGGCGGCGGGAACTGACCGTAGTTGGCTCCGCTGATCTTCACGGTCATTCGGGGCTCGCGCTCCTTCGCTGAGGCTCCGGGCGTGGCGTACGCCGCCCAGAGGGATTCGAGGTCGAGGGGGATTCCGCGTACGGAGAGTGCGCCGAGCGCGGCGTGCAGGGCGTCGGCCCCGGACCGGTCCGGCCGGTCCAGGGGGACGGCCGCGTGCGGGCGGTCGCCGAGGATCCGGCCGACCAGGCCGGTCAGCGCCGTACCCGCGCCGACCTCGACGAAGGTCCGCACGCCCGCCGCGTACATCGCCTCGACCTGCTCCTGGAAGAGCACCGGCGAGGCGAGGTGGTCCGCGATCCGGCGGCGCACGGCGTCGGGGGAGGAGGGGTACGGCGCGGCGTCCGCGTTGCCGTGGACCTCGATGCGGGGCTCGGCGAGGGGCACCGTGCGCAGGTACGCGGCGAGCGGTTCGACGGCCGGGGCGACCAGCGGGCTGTGGAAGGCGGTCGAGGCGGCCAGCCGGCGGGTCCCGGTCCCCTCGGCCGCGAACGCCCGCTCGGCCCGGACGACCGCCTCCTCCGTCCCCGAGAGCACCACCTGGCGCGGGGCGTTGTGGTTGGCCGGCCAGAGGTCGCCGTACCCGCCGGCCAGCACCCGCGCCACGTGCGCGCGGTCCGCCGCCACCGCCAGCATCGCCCCCGCCGGGCCCCCCGCGTCCCGCATCAGCTCACCCCGGCGGCGGGCCAGCCCCACCAGCGCCTCGGCGTCCAGCACGCCCGCGCAGTGCAGCGCCACCAGCTCGCCGAAGCTGTGCCCCGCCACGCGGTCAGGCCGCAGCCCCAGCCCCCGCACCACCTCCAGCAGGGCGAGCGCGTGCACCGCCAGAGCGGGCTGCGCCCACTCGGTGGCGTCCAACAGGGCCTGTTGCTCCGCGCGTTCCCGGTCGGTGAAGGCGGGCGGCGGGAAGACGGCCCGGTGCAGGGGCCGCCCGTCGAAGCGGACACCGCCCCACCGGTCCCACACGGCCTGGGCGCTCGGGGCGAGCATCGCGAGTCCGGCCCCCATCCCGACGTACTGGGAGCCCTGTCCGGGGAAGAGGAAGCCGACGCGGCCGGGTTCGGCCGGACCGCACGCGTACCGGACCCCGGCGGGCGTCGGGACCGCCCCGCCGGGGTGCCGCCGGATCAGCGCGAGGGCCCGCGCGTGCTTCTCCCGCAGGTCCTCGACGCCGGTGGCGACGACGGCCAGCCGCACCCGCGCGTCGGGTCGGAACGCGGCGTGGCTCTCCCGCGCCAGCGCGGCCAGCGGACGCCCGTCGTCCGCCCGCGGCGGGGCCAGGTCCGCCGGGGAGTCCCCGCCGAACAGGACCAGCTCGCTCGGCGCGGAGCGGTGGCGCGGGGCCGCCCGGCCGCCCGCGCCCGGGGGCGCGTACTCCTCCAGCGTGACGTGGAAGTTGCTGCCGCCGAAGCCGAAGCTCGACACCGCCGCCCGGCGCGGATGCCCGGCCGGCCGCACCCACGGGCGGGCCTCGGTGTTGACGTAGAACGGGCCGTCCGGGTCGGCGGCGGCCGGGGTGGGCCGCTCCACCTTCACGGTCGGCGGGAGCACCTGGTGGCTCAGGGCCATGACCGCCTTGAGCAGCCCCGCCGCACCCGCCGCGCACTTGGTGTGGCCGATCTGCGACTTGACCGAGCCGATCGCGCACCACTGCCCGTCCGTACGGCCCGACGCGCCGAACACCTCGACCAGCGCCTCCAGTTCGGCGGCGTCCCCGGCTCTCGTCCCGGTCCCGTGCGCCTCGACCAGCTCCACGGTCCCCGGCCCGTACCCGGCCTCCTCGTACGCGCGCCGCAGGGCTCGCGCCTGGCCGCCGGGCAGGGGGGCGTAGATCGCGGTGCTCCGGCCGTCGGAGGAGGCGCCGATGCCCCGGATCACCGCGTGGACGCGGTCGCCGTCGCGCTCCGCGTCGGACAGCCGCTTCAGCGCGTACATGATGACCGCCTCGCCGAGCATGGTCCCGTCCGCCTCCGCCGAGAACGGCCGGCAGTCGCCGCTGGGGGACAGCGCGGGCGTCTTGGAGAAGCACAGGAACATGCCGATGTCGTTCCCGGTGTCCACGCCTCCGCTGATCACCAGGTCGGCCCGGCCCAGGGCCAGTTCGCCGACCGCCGTCGACAGGGCCGCCAGGGAGCTGGCGCAGGCGGCGTCGACCGTGTGGTTGACGCCGTGCAGATCGAACCGGTTGGCGATCCGGCCCGCGACCACGTTGCCGAGGAGGCCGGGGAAGGACGACTCCCGCCACGGCGCGAAGCGGGCCGCGATGCGGTCGCACACGGCCCGCGCCTCGGCCTCCCCGAGCCCGCTCTCCCGCAGCCCCGCCAGCCACGCCGGGCGCTGGGTGCGCCCGAACATGTGCGGCAGCAGTTCCAGGGCGGCCGCGCCGAGGACGACGCCGGTCCGGTCCCGGTCGACCGCGTCCGGGCCGCCGGCGTCGGCCAGCACCTGGTCGGCGACCATGAGGGCGAGCAGTTGGGAGGTGTCCGTCGACGCCAGGTTGGCGGGCGGCACCCCGTAGGCCATCGGGTCGAAGTCGACCTCGGGGAGGAAGGCCCCCCGGCGGGCGTACGTCTTGTCGGGGGCGGCCGGGTCCGGGTCGTAGTGGTCCTCCACGCGCCAGCGGGAGGCGGGCACCTCGGTGATCAGGTCGCGGCCCCCGGCCACGATCCGCCAGTAGCCGGCCGCGTCCGTCGCGCCGGGCGCCAGCGCGCCGACGCCGACGACGGCGACGGGGACCTGGCGGGGGGTCGGTCGGGGCACGGTCTCTCCTCGGTCTCGGACTGTCGGCACCGGCGCCTCGCCGGCGCCGGTGCCGCTCACGCCAGCTCGCACGGCGCGTAGGCGAACGCCTCGGCCGGCAACGGGACGCCGTACGTGCGCAGTTGGTGGGCGCGGGTGAGCACGGCGGCCCCTTCGAGCAGGTTGAGCGCGATCTGCACGACGGTCCGGCGCGCCGGGTCGGCCAGGAACGAGCCCGCCACCCACCGGTTGAACGCGCCCATCGCGGGACCGCACCAGATCTGGAAGTCCGCCCGCCGCGCCCCCTCCCCGGTGATCGCCCACCGGCTGGAACTGCCCAGGTACCAGCGGAACACCAGGGCCATGCGGTGCTTCGGGTCGGCCTCGGCGCGGCTGATCTCCGCGGGGTCGCGCTGCTGCCAGAAGGCCCGCGTGCGCCGCCACACCTCCTCGAACGGGGCGCGCAGCACGTCGCGTTCGAGCACCTCGCGCAGTGCGGGCGGGATCTCCTCCAGCGAGCCGTGGGCCCGGTATGCCGCGTGGAGGCGGCCGGCCCGCTGGGCGAACATCGTCCCCCGGCTGAGGACCTGCAGTCTCACGCCCAGCTCGAACATGTCGGCCGCCGGTGCCATCGCCACGTCGGAGACGTCCGCGTCGCAGAGCATCGCCTTGGCCTCGTCGGACAGGCCGGCCTCGGCGGCGGTCTGGTTCACCGAGCCGACGACCACGTAGGACGCGCCGAGCGCGAAGGCGGCGGCCACCGCGTCCGGTGTGCCGAGGCCCCCGGCCGCGCCGATCCGCACCGGCCGGTGGTAGCCGTACCGCCGCCCCAGCGCGTCGCGCAGGGCGGCGATCCGCGGCAGGAGGACCGGCAGCGGCCCGTTGTCGGTGTGCCCGCCGCTGTCCGCCTCCACGGTGACGTCCTCGGCCACCGGCACCAGGGCCGCCAGCTCCGCCTCCTCCCCGGTCAACTGCCCCTGGGCGACCAGGGGCCCCAGCAGGGCGGGCGGGGCGGGGGAGAGGAACCTCTCGGCCACCTCGGGCCGGGACACCTTGGCGAGTACGCGCGTACGCCGTACGACACCGCCGTCCGGCCCCCGCCGCAGCCCGCGGGCCGAGCACAGCACGACCGCCGGGGTCAGCTCCATGAACGCCGACGCGGAGATCCGGGGGACGCCGCAGCGCAGCAGCAGGGAGGCCACGCGCGACTCCAGCTCCGGTTCGGCCGGTGAGTGGATGAGGTTGACGCCCCAGTTCGCGCGGGGCCCCAGCTCACCGGCGAGCGTGTGGACGGCCCGCTCCACCTCGGCGTACCCCAGGCCCCCCGCCCCGAAGAAGCCGAGCATCTCCGCCCGCGCCATCTCCGCGACCATCCGCGTGGTCGCGATGCCGTTCGCCATCTCCCCGGCGACATAGGGGAAGCGGACGCCGTGCGCCTCGCAGAAGGTGCGACCGCCCAGCCACTCGGGGTACAGCGGCGGCAGCGTGCCGAGCACCGGACCGGCCGGCCGGGGGCCGGTCGCGATCCCCAGCTCGCGGCCGCCCGGCCCGCTGACGATGTGGACGGGCTCCCGGATCAGCCGGGCGCGGGCCGCGATGGCGGCGGGGGGACCGGGGGTGGCGAGAACGGGCACGGCAGGCTCCAACGGGCTGGAAGGTCAGACGGACGGGGAGGGCGCCGGTGTCCCGGACGGCCCGGCGGGGTCCGTGCCGCGCGGGGCCAGACCGGCGAGGAGGTAGTCGAGGCCGACCGGCGCGCAGGCGGCGGACGGCCCCAGCCGGGTCCTGACCCGCGTGTCGTCGAACCGCCGCCGGTGGGCGAGGTAGGCCGTCATGCCGGGGTAGAAGTCCAGCAGCGCCTCCAGCGCCGACCGGGGCTCGGGCCTGGCGGCGACCAGGTCGATACGGATCGGCGCCAGCCGTTCCAGGAGGGCCGCGACCGTGGGCACGGGCACATCGCGGTCATGGACGACGTGGTACGTGTCGACCCCGCCCGAGGGCGCCAGCCCGGCCAGCCGCACCATGACCTCGGCCGCGTGGTCCACCGGCAGCAGGTTCAGCCGGCCGTGCGGATGCCCCACCGCCCGCACGCGCGGTCCGCGCTCCCGCGCCCCGGCGGGACCGCCGGACGCGGACGCCCCACCGCCCGGCTCCGGGCCCGCGGCCCCGGCGGCACGGCACGCGTCGCGCAGGATGCGCTCGACGACCAGCAGCGGGTGGGCGGGCAGCTCGGGGTGCGGCGGCAGGTCCGTGACGAGGATGCTCGGCCGCAGCACCACGACCGGGCGGCCGTGCGCACGGGACCAGGCGTGGACCAGCAGCTCCGCCTCGTACTTGGACCGTTCGTAGGCGTTCTCGAAGCCGCGGGCGTCGTCCAGCTCGTCCTCGTACGCCACGCCGTCCCGCCGCGCCCCGGCCACGAACGCGGTGCTGACGTGGTGGACCAGGGGAGTCCGGCTCCCCGCGGCGGCCAGCTCCAGGACGTGCCGGGTCCCTTCCACGTTGGTCCGGCGCAGCTCGGGCAGGTCCTCCTCCAGGTTGATGCTGCCCGCGCTGTGCCAGATCGCTTCGAGGCCGTCGGCGAGCCGCTGGAAGGCCCGTCCGGACAACCCCAGTCGCGGCAGCGCCAGATCGGTCTCCACCACCCGCAGCCGGTGGGGGAGCGCGGCGGTGAACGCCCTTGCCGCGCCCGTCAGTTCGAAGAACCGGACGATGCGGCGCAGGGCGTCCCCCGACCCGGCGTGAGCCAGGACCGTCACGGAGGGGTGCGTGTCGAGCAGGCGGCGCAGCAGGCGCAGTCCGAGGAATCCGGTGGCGCCGGTGAGGGCGACGTGCACGAGCGCGGCTCCAAGGGCAGTGGGAGGAAAGGGCCCGCGACCGCGTGCTCGGAGGGCGGGGCCCGCCGATACGGCGACCGGGTGCGGGCGGACGGGAGGCCGCCGGCCGTCCCGCGACGCGGAGTGCCACCGGGGCACCGCGCACGGTCCGGCCCGTCCGGCGGGGTCCGGGGCGGCCGGTGTCCGTCGGGGGTTCCCCGGGCCCGAGGCCCCCGGCGCACGGCACACGATGGCAGACGGCGGGCGGGGCGCCGCCCCCGATTCCTCCCGCTCACCCGAACGAAGTACGCCGACCGCGACCGGCGCCGCGCCCGCCCCGCGCGGTGCCGGTATGACCGCAGGTCAGGCCCGTCCGGGACGGGCGGGGCGTGGGGCGACGGCCGAAGCGGTACGGGCGCGGCCCGAGCCCCGTCCTCCTTTCGGGGGAACCCGCCGGCCGGGCCCCCCGGCTCGTCCCGGCGGCCCCCGTCGCCGTCGGAGGCGGCCGGTGCCGAGGCGCCGCAGGCCCCCCACCGCACGGGAACCGGGGGCCGCGGGGAGCGGAGGCCGGGCGCGGCCGGCCGCCGCGGACCCGAGCGCACGCCCGGCCGCCCGGGCCGGTGCGGCGTGCCGTGCCGGACGGGACCGCCTCCGGCCGGGGGCATTCTGAGGGGTCCGCCGGTCCGGGCAGCGGTGCGCCGGGGCGGCCGGGCCACCCGGCCCAGGCGGCTCCCGCGTCCCCCGCCCTTCCGCCGGCGCGCCCGCCCCCGGCCCGAATCGGAGCCCGAAGCCCATGACCGACGCCGAGCAGTCCGCCCGCCCCGAACCGTCCAAACGCCCCGCCCCGTCCGTGCCCCCGCCCCGCCGCCACCCCACGCACGCGCTCGACCGCGCCTTCCTCGACCTGGAACGGCGTAGGCCCGACGTCCGCTGGGACGCCGGCGGCGTCGTCTGCCTCAGCGGTCCGCCGCCCACCCTGGCGGAGCTGCGCGCGTACGTGGGCTTCCGCCTCGACTCGCTGCCCCTGCTCACGAGCCGGGTCGAGGGCGGTCGGCGGTCCGGGTGGCGGCCGGACGCGGACTTCGCGGTCGACCGGCAGGTGCGCGAGGTGGTCGCCGACGGCCCCGATGGGTGGGACGCCGCCCTGGACACCGCGCTCAACTCCCCTCTCGCGCCCGGCGCGTACTGGGGGATCTGGCTGGTCCACGGCCACGCCCCCGACGCGTACGCCGTGTGCTACCGCTTCCTCCACGCCTGCCAGGACGGTTCGGCCGCCGCCATGACCTTCCGGGCCATGCTGGGCGAGGGCGAGCCGTCGGCCCGCCCGGTGCCGGGCCGGGCGCACTGGGCCGGGACGCCCCGCCGGGTGGGCGCGGCCCTCGGGCTGGCCGTGCGGTTCGCGGTCGGCGTCCTCGCCGTCCGCGGCCCCCGCCCGGACCCCGGTCCCGCCCCGTCCGGGGAGCGGCGGCTGTGGCGCGGGCGCGTGCCGGCGGACACCCTGCGCCGGATCGGCGCCGCGCGCGGCGGCTCGGCCCACGACGCGCATCTGGCCGCGCTCGCCGGGGCGTTGGCGCTGTGGTCGGCCCGTTCCGGCGTACGGCTGCCCCGCGTCACGGCCCTGCTGCCCGTCGACGCGCGCCGCCCCGAGGAGGACCAGACGTGGGGGAACCGCTGCTTCGCCCTGCCGCTGGAGCTGCCCGTGCACCCCGCACCGGAGCGCCCGGCCGGGTCCGGGGACGGGGACACGGCCCTGCGGCGACTGGACCAGGTCGTGGCGAGGACCCGGAAGCTGCGCGGCGCGGTGTGGCGGCAGGCCGTCCAGGACCTGGTCCGCTTCATGCCGGGCCGCCCCACCGCGTGGTATCTGCGCAGGATGCTCTCGCCCCGCGTCACCGACGTCATGGCCACCTCCATGCCGCTCGCCGAACGGGGGAGCCTGGGGGATACGCGGGTGACCGGCGCCGCCCTGCTGCCCCTGCTCGTTCCCGGCCACCTCTTCGGGGTGGGGCTGTCGTTCTTCGGCGACGGGGCCGAGGTGTCCTTCGTCGCCGACCGCGTCCTCCCGCTCGGGGAGTCGCTGCCGGAGCTGTGGGAGCGGGCCGTGGCCGAGCTGGCCGAGCGCACCGCCGCGGGGTGAGCCGGGCGGGTGCGCCGAGGGGGAGCGCGGGGCGCCGCCCGTTCGTCGCACGGGAGGTCGACGGCCCTGTGTGCCGCCCAGGAGGGCCGTGACCCGCGAACGGCGGTGATCGTTCTGTAGCCGCCGGGCGCTGACGCGGCGCCCGGACCCACACCCCTCGTGCAAGGAGCGCCCACCCATGACCCTTTCGCGTACCGTCCAGCGCACCGTCCTGACCGCGGTCCTCCTGTCCGCCTCCGCGCTGGCCGCCCCCTCCACCGCGCACGCCGCCCCGCTGCCGCCCGCGTGTCAGGAGGCGCTGCTGGAAACCCTGGACAAGTTCCCCGTCGTGGACTTCACGGTCCCCGACAAGGTCAAGAACACCGCGTTGGGCGAGGCCATGGGACTGAGCGATGCCGAACAGGCGGCCTTCACCGAGGCGGCGTGCGCGGCATGGAACACCTGGGCGACCGAGAACGGCCAGGCGGTCGCCACGGACCTGGACACCCGCTACCGCAACGCGGCCGGGCCCGCGTGCAACAAGTTCGCCAAGTCGTCCCTGGCGACGATCAAGAAGTACGCCCCGAACGTGCCGGCCGCGACGCGGGAGCTGGAGAAGGTGGCGAAGAAGATCTGGGTCGACACCATGGAGACGCTGTCCGTGGAGGCCACCGCCGCCGAGTGCCGTACGGCCTACAACGCGGTGAAGGCCGGCTGGTAGACGCGCCCGGCCCGCCGCGCACCCGCACGGCGGTGGGGGGGGGGGGGGGGGGGGGGGGGGGGGGGGGGGGGGGGGGGGGGGGAGGGGGGTGGGGGGGGGGGGGGAGGGGGGGGGGGAGAGGGGTNNNNGGGTGTAGCCCCCCCCCCCCCCCCCCCCCCCCCCCCCCCCCCCCCCCCCCCCCCCTCCCCCCCCCCCCCCCCCCCCCCCCCCCCGGGGCGACCGTCTGTTCGGAGCCCTACGCGGGGTCGCCGAGGAACGCCGCGATCTCCTCCGGGCCGGGCCGGTACCCGTGCGAGGTGTCCACGGTCAGCGTCGGGACGTCGAGCGAGATGGGCGCGAAGCGCTCGTACGAGAACGTCCCCGCGTCGATCGCGTCGAGCAGCTCCTGGTCGGCGTGGGCGGCCCGGTGCGCGGAGTCCTGGGCGCGTTGGACGATCCTCGCCCGTGCGACGGCCGATGGCGCCGTGCAGCGCACGACGCGGATGCGCGCGATCGCGGCGAGGGGTTCCAGACCGCCCCGCCACAGCCTGTCCTGGAAGGCCGCTTCGGCGACCACGGTCGTCCCCGCCGCGAGCAGGGACGTCAGCACGTCGAAGAAGACGGCGAGCGTCCGGTGGTCGAGCGGGTCGTCACCGCCGCCGCGGCGGCCGGGCGTGGCCAGGACCATCCCCTGCTTGATCTCGTCCCGGACGATCGCGGGACAGCCCAGCTCCTCCGCGACCTTCCGGGCCAGCGTCGTCTTGCCGGTTCCCGGCGGTCCGCTGACGACGACCAGGGTGGGGAGGCTCGCGGGGGCAGGGGCGTACGGCACGGAGGGATCCCTCGTTCGTTCGATCGGTCGTGGCTCACCTGCCCCCGAGGGGGCCCGGTGGCCGGGGCCGGGCCGGTCCGGCACCGGCCGTGTACCGACATTGCGGCCCGGACGTGAGGAAGGGCGGCTACTTCAGCGGCTTCGCCGGCTGTCGGCCCGCCGCGGGCGCGAAGCCGGGCTCGATGAGATCGAAGACCTCCTCCACCGCGGCCGGCGGGTTCTCGGCGTTCCGGGCCAGGGAGCAGGCGTCCAGGGTGAAGCGGGCGAGCGCACGACAGGCGGTGGCGGACGTGGGTGCCTCGGGGTCCGAGGCGATGGCGGAGACGAGGGCCTGCTCGTGCCGCGCCTGCATGTGGGAGGCGTAGCCGCGCAGCGCGGCCGAGCTTTCGACGAGGGTCCAGAACGAGAGGGATTTCGGTGTCGAGAACCATCGGGCGGCGTTGAGCGCCTCGGTGCGCAGCGCGTCGAGCAGTGACTGATCGGGGCTCCGGTTCGCCACGGCGCCGACCAGGCGTTCTTCGTGGTGTTCGTCCTGGTCGAAGACCAGGGCCTCCTTGGAGGCGAAGTGTGCGAACACGGTGGTCACGGCGACGTCCGCTTCCTCTGCCACGTCGCGCATACCCACCTCGTCATAGCCGTGTTCCACGAAGAGGCGCAGCGCGACCTCCGCGATGTGGTTCCGCGTCGCCGCCTTCTTGCGCTCCCGGCGCCCCGCCTTCGAATCCATCAGACCAGGATAGCAAAGGCTAACGCGTTACGAATTCCTAACACGTTAGTGTTACGGTTCCCGTATGACCGCCACTGACGTCCTCATCCTGGGAGCCGGCCCGACCGGCCTGATCACCGCTGCGACCTTGGCCCGCAAGGGGGTGAAGGTGCGCATCGTCGATGCTCGACCCGAGCCGCAGACCGGGAGTCGGGGCAAGGGCGTCCAGCCGCGCACGCTCGAACTCCTGGACGGCTTCGGTGTGGCAGGGCGCTTGCTCGCCGCCGGACGGACGCGCCTGGTGATCCGGTACGTGGACCCCGACGGCGGCGTGCACGAGCACGACATGACCAAGGGCGTCGAGCCGACACCGACCACACCGTTCGCCCGCCCGGTGGTACTGCCGCAGTGGCGACTGGAGGAATCCCTGCGCGACCTGCTCGCGGGGTACGGCGCCAGGATCGAGTTCGGCACGAGCCTGGTCGGCATGAGGCCCGGCGATGACGACGTCACCGTCGACCTCTCCTCGGGCGAGCGCGTGCGTACCGGGTGGCTGGTCGGCGCGGACGGCGGGTCCAGCACCGTCCGCAAGCTCGCGGGCGTGTCGTTCCTCGGGGTGACCCGCGAGGAACAGCAGATGCTGCTCGGGGACTTCCGGCTCGACGGCGTCGACCGCGACTGGTGGCACGCCCGTCGCCGATCCGGTGGTCAGCGCCTGTCGCTGGTGCCGCTGCCCGCGACTGATGCGTTCGTGCTCCAGGCCGAGATCGACGAGAGCGACGGCGACGTCGAGCCGACCCTCGCCACCTACCAGGCTCTCGTCGACGACGCCTACGGCCGCGGAGTCGTCACGCTCCGCGAAGCCCTGTGGACCTCGCGCTGGCGCTACAACGAGCGGATGGTCGACCGCTACCGCATCGGACGCGTCCTCCTCGCCGGAGACGCCGCCCACGTCCACGCACCCGCAGGCGCCCAGGGCATGAACACCGGCATCCACGACGGGATCAACCTCGGGTGGAAGCTGGCCTCGGTCCTCAACGGCGCGCCCGAGCCGCTGCTGGACACCTACGAGCAGGAACGGCTGCCGATGGCCGCAGCCGCGCTGGGCCTTTCCAGGGAACTGCTGACGCGCTTCGCGCGGTTCGAGGACTCCGACCTCGATGCGATGTCCGGCATGGGGATCACCTACCGTGGCGGCCCGCTCAGCCCACGCTGGGACGGCGCCGGCCCCCACCCGGGCGACCGCAGCCCCGACGCACTCTGCTCCTGGCCCGACGGGCGCCCGGTGCGCCTGTTCGAGCTGCAACGCGGCGGCGACTGGACGCTCTACCGGTTCGGCGCCGGCCCGCTGCCCGACGTCGCCGGGGTCAACGCCTACTCGATCGGCTCCGACCTGCTCGACCCGCACGCCGCGGCAGGGGCGGCGTATCAGGCTCACGACGACGAACTCGTCCTGGTCCGTCCGGACGGACACGTCGGACTGCGCACCCGGGACGCGGCCGCCGTCACCGCGTACCTGGCCGCCGTGACGGCAGGCTGAGCGGGAACCCGGTCACTGCGACCCGAGAGGCGGAAGACGACGACTTCGGATGAGGACAGCCGCCCTGTAGCGGACCGCGAGTTTCTCGTATCGGGGAGCGAAGGCGCGGTTCCTCCTGCGGTGGTCGACCGGGTCGAAGCTCGGTGGCCGGCCGCCACGGGGGCCGAGCTCGCGGGGGTCGCGTGCCTGGTCGGCCTTGTCGGGGGTGGCGCGGCGGCGCAGATAGGCGCGGTTCTTGCCGCTTCGGTGCATCAGTCCGTCGTTCTCGACCTGTCGAGCGCGGGCGACGAGGTCGCCGTGCGATGTCGGCGCGGTCCAGCGGTGCCGTCGACCTGGTAGGCGAGCTCGAGGTCGGCGGTGCCCGCGCCGCCGACGAGGTCCTCAATGATGCGGTCGACTTCGCGGTGCCGACCGGTCTGCTGGTGTCGCAGAAGGCCCGCGCCGTGCCTGGTCCTAGTAAAGCGTGCGTTCGAGGTAAAGCGTGCGTTCGAGCGTGAGGGGCGATGGTTTGCGTGGTCGGTTTTTGGCCCCGATTCATTGACGCCGAAACAGTTGTCATCGGGAAAGAAAGGACCGCCCGAGATCCTGATTCGGGATGAACCGGTCGAGAATGACGTCTCGTTCTCACACGTTTACGCATTTCTGTTCGGGGACGCACTCGTGCCGCGTGAAGGACCCGTGGCAGCGTGTGGTGCTCCGGTGACTGCAGAGGTCACCGTTTCTTCGTATCCCGTGGGGGGATCGCATGGTTTCGCGTGTTTCCGGCACACCGTTTCGGCGTGCCCGTACTTCTCCCAGAGGCACTTTGACGGCTGCCTTGGTCGTGACAGCGCTGGGCGCCTCCGCGCTCCCGGCGCTGGCCGCACCGGGCACCCCGGCTCCGGCCCCGGTCTCGGCATGGGGCTCGTACGGGCCGAAGGCGGAGATCCCACCGGTGCGGGTCGGTTCCAACAAGCCGACCGGCAATGAGGTGGAGGCGGCGCCCTCGCAGGAGAAGACCGCCTGGCTGGAGAAGGAGAGAGAGCGGGCCGAGACGGGCGTTCCGCACGCGCCGGTCCGGCAGGCCGCCCGCGGGTCGGCGGCCGACGCGTTATCGGCGTACGTCCCGGAGGGGCAGGGGTCGGTGCCCTGGCACCAGATCTCCGACTTCCGCGTCACCGATGCGCTGGTGGCCCGCGTGAACCACTCCAACGGCAACCTGATGCTGGCGGGCACGGACTTCGAGATCGCCGGGGTCGGGCAGAAACTGCGGCTGGCCCGTACCTACAACTCGCTGGACGCCCCGTGGGGCAAGGTGTCGCAGCGGTGGTGGCAGGAGTACGAGCGCTACCTGAACCTGTCGAACGCGGACGAGGTCGTCCTGTACGACGCCACCGGGGCGACGGTCCGCTTCGCCAAGGAGGCCGGCGGGGCGCTGACCACCCCGAAGGGCTACTCGAAGGACCTGAGGAAGAACGCGGACGGCACGTACACGCTGACCGACCGCAAGTCGGGCTCCAAGGACACCTACGACGAGCACGGCACGCTGACGAAGGTGACCGACAAGAACAACGGAGCCATCACCGTCGCCCAGCACGACGAGGTTTCGGAACACAAAGGGTTCAAGCTCACCGAGACCCGCTCGGGGCGGTGGGTGGACCTGGTCAAGACCTACCCGAACCAGTGGCAGGCCAAGGACCACACCGGCCGTACCGCCGTCTTCGACCTCAACCCGGCCGGCGACCTGGCGAAGACGACGGACACCGAGGGCAAGTCCACCGTCTTCGGCTACGACCCCTCGCGCCGCCTGACGAAGATCACCACCCCCGAGGGGCGGGTCACGGTCTTCACCTACGACGCCCACAACCGCGTCACCTCGATGCTCCGGGCCACCGAACTGAACGGCGCCGGCCACACCGGCCCGACCTGGACCTACGCCTATTCCGCCACCTCCCCCTCGGCAGCCGGCCGGACGACCGTCACCGACCCGGAGCAGCAGTCCACGAAGTACGACCACGACGCGGACGGCCTGGTCACGAAGGTCACCGACGCGCTGGAGCAGTCGCGGTCCAAGAAGTACGACGCCAACCGCAACGTGGAGGAGGCCACCGACGCCATGGGCGTCGGCGGCGTGGGCGGCAACGTCACCACCTACGGGTGGGACTCCCGCAACAACCCCACCGGCTCGACTCTGCCCACCGGGGCCACCGCGAGCGTGACCGGGTACCAGACGATCGCGGGAGCCGACCTCCCAGGAAGCCTGACGACGGCGGACGACGAGAAGACCAACTACACCTACGACACGGCGGGCAACACCAAATCCGTCGCCGTCGAGGGCGCAAGTGGCGGCAACCAGTCCTTCGACTACAACCCCGCCACCCCCACGTGTGGTGGCTTCGAAGGCCAAGTCTGCAAGGTCACCACGAAGATGACCGCGTCGAAGTCGGTCTCCACCACGTTCACCTACGACGCCCGCGGCAACCTGAAGACGGTCAAGGCCCCAGCCCCGCTGGGCACGACCACCTACACCTACGACGACCTGGGCCGGGTCTCCTTCGCCCAGGACGCCCGCGGCATCACCATCACCTACGACTACGACCACCGCGACCGGGTCAAGAAGGTCGACTCCTCCAACTACCTGGACGTCACCTACGAGTACGACGGCGACGGCAACCTCATCCAGCGCTCGGACAAGACGGGTGTGGTGCGGTATGCCTTCGATCCGCTCTCCCGTGAGACCGTCCGCACACTCCAGGACGGGTCGCAGGCGGTGCTGGCCTACACGCCGGCGGGCAACGTCGACACCTACGAGGACCCGGCGGGCCTGACCGACTACACCTGGGACAAGGTCAACAAGCTCGCCGAGCTGAAGGACCCCCAGGGCAAGGCCACGACGTACGCGTACAACAAGAACGGCATCCGGACCAGGACCACCTATCCCGGCAGCACCGTCCAGGAAGTCACCCCGGACAAGTCCGGCCGCCCGGAGAAGATCAAGGCCACCAGCCCCAAGGGCACTCTGGTCGACCTGGCCTACACCTACGCCCGCCAGGACGGTCAGGACGGCGGCAAGATCCGCACCACGACGGACGCGGTCGCCGGCACGAAGACGAGCTACGCGTACGACAGCGCCGGCCGTTTCTCGTACGCGGCTGAGAACAAGGGCGCGACGCCGACCTCCTCCTGGCAGTACTGCTACGACCTCGCGGGGAACCTCACCTCCCAGGGCGTGGACAAGGGCTGCCCGCGCGGCACCACCTACACGATCAACGACGCCCAGCAGATCACCGCGAAGGACGGCTCCACGGTCGGCTGGTCCTACGACCGGATCGGCAACGAGACCGCAGGGGCGTCGACTCCCGAGGACGCCCGCACCGGGGTCAAGTGGAGCGACTACTCGCAGATGACGTCGATCACTACCGGAGGCCAGACATACGCGGGCCGGTACGGCTCCACCGACCAGTCCGAGCGCGTCAAGCTGGGCGACACCTTCTTCCACAACGGCCCGCTCGGTCTCTCCGCGACCTCAACGGCCGGTGTGGACACGGGATTCAACCGCGAACCCGGGGGCACCCTGAACTCCATGACCCGCGGGGGGAAGAACCACTACTACCTGACCGACGCCCTCGGCTCGGTGGTCGCCCTGGCCGACGAGTCCGGTGCCAAGGTCAACACGTACGCGTACAGCCCGCGCGGCGTTCAGCGCGCCGGCACGAGTGAGCAGGCCCCGCAGCCGTACCGCTTCGCCGGCGGCTACCAGGACCCCACCGGGCTCTACCACTTCGCGGCCCGCTACTACGACCCCAACCTCGGCCGCTTCACCACCCCCGACCCCTCCGGCCAGGAGAAGAACCCCTACCTCTACGCCGCAGGCGACCCCGTCAACAACATCGACCCTTCAGGTCTCGGATGGCTGCAAAAGGCAGGAGACTTCCTGAGTGATCACGAGAATAAGGTGGGAGCCGCTGTCGGCTGCATCAGTGGCCTCGGTGCCGCAGCCGAAACGGGAATCATCCAGACGGCAAGCGTTCTCGGTGGCCCAGTCGGAACGGTAGGCGCGGTAGCTGCCAGTTGCGCGGTTGGTGGCGCAATGGGCTATGCCGGCATGGACATCGTCAGCTACGGATGAGTGTGGGATGGCACCGATAGCTCGTCAGCCCACAAGCTCTGTCGGGGGGGGGGGGGGGGGGGGGGGGGGGGGGGGGGGGGGGGGGGGGGGGGGGGGGGGGGGGGGGGGGGGGGGGGGGGGGGGGGGGGGGTACGGTCCCCCCCCCCCCCCCCCCCCCCCCCCCCCCCCCCCCCCCCCCCCCCCCCCCCCCCCCCCCCCCCCCCCCCCCCCCCCCCCCCCCCCGACAGAGCTCGCGCGAGGGCGAGAGGGCGTGGACAGATTCCGGCAAGAAGGCATGACGGATATCGAGTGTGGAGGTTGCATATGAACGATAAAAGCAAGCTACAAGTATTTTCTGTCGTGTGCGTTGTGATATCTATCGCGGCTTTGGTGGCCGGCGTACAGACAGGTGATGAGATGTATCTGTTCTTGGGAGGCATGGGACTGCTGGGGGTGGCTCTGCTGGCCTTCGCGGTGGTACGGAGGGGGAGGGGTAGTTCTTGATCGGCGAGATACGACAGTCATGAATCGGTGATCGCCCTGGCCGACGAAGCGGGCACGAGGGCCAACACCTACGCGTACAGTCCTCGCGGCGTCGAGCGTGCCACCACCACGGAGCAGATCCCGCAGCCGTACCGCTTCGCCGGCGGGTGCCAGAACCCCACCCGGGCTCTACCACTTCGCGGCCCGCTACTACGACCCCAACCTCGGCCGATTCACCACCCCAGACCCCTGCACCGGCACAACCGCCCCGACGAGGGACTCGGACGGTCCCAGGGCGGCATGACCTCCAAGATCCACCTCGCCGGCGAAGGCGGCTGTCGCCCCATGGCGCTTCTGAGTACTCCAGGTCAGTGGGGTGATGCCCCGCAGATGATCGAGGTCTTGGACCGGATTCGAGTCCCCCGCCCGCTGGGCGGGCGGCCCCGGACCCGGCCCGAACACGTCAGCGGCGACAAGGCTTACAGCTCCCGCCGCAATCGCCGCTCCGTGCGAAAGACGCCGCATCGGCACACGATCCCCGCACCGAAGGACCAGCGGACCAACCGCCGCCGCACAGGCAGCGCGGGCGGCAGACCCGCCGGCTTCGATCGCGGCCACTACCGACGCCGCAACGAGGTCGAGCGGACCATCAACCGACTCAGGAACTCCCGTGCGGTCGCCACCCGTTACGACAAGAGGGTCTACGTCTTCCACGGCGCAGTCACCGCAGCGGCAGTCCACTTGTGGCTCCGCCCGTGATCCGCCGGACAGCGCCCAGGGCGGAGCGCATCGCGAGCCCCCGTCCCTCCCCGCTCGGACGGAGAGGGGCCGGCCTGGCGGCCGGTCAGGCCGCCGTCGAGGTCATGCGCCGCACCCCGGCGTACTGGAGCGAGGCGTACACCGCCACGATCAGCGCGCCGATCAGCAGGAACACCACCCCGAAGCCGGTGAGCGGCAGGAAGCCGGCGAAGGCCGTCACGGCGCAGCCCGCCGAGCACAGGGCGTTCACCGCGACGACGGTCCTGGCCGGTGCGGGTGGGATCACCGGGCGGCCGGCGACCAGGGCGAGGACGACCGCGCCGCCGATCTGGAAGATCCCGAACGCCACGGTGAAGGCCACCGGCATCCCGGTGGCGGAACCGAGCGGGCCGGCGGCGGCGGCCATCGCGACGCCCATGACGGCGGTGCTCACGCTGTCGACGCGCAGCACCAGGCGCAGGAACCGGGCGGCGTCCCGTACGGGGGCGGTCGCGACGGCGGGAGAGGTCGCAGAGGTCATCACGGGCTCCTCCAAGGCGGGGATGGGGGTGGTGGGCAGACGCCACCGTGGCACGGGCCCAGCCGCGACATCCATGACCTCCGAGGTCATGGAACCGGTGTGGAAGGGTGGAGTGATGGACTCCCAGGACCCGCCCCGCATAGGCCAGTTGCTCCGTGAGTGGCGACGGCGCCGCAAGCTCAGCCAGCTCGACCTGGCTCTGAGGGCCGACTCCTCGACCCGGCACCTCTCGTATGTGGAGACGGGCCGGGCCCGCCCCAGCCGGGAGATGGTCCTGCGGCTCGCCGACCACCTCGACATCCCCCTGCGGGACCGCAACGGCCTCCTGCTGGCCGCCGGTTACGCCCCCGCCTACCGGGAGTCCCCGCTCGACAGCGCACGGATGGCGATGGTGCGGTCAGCGGTGCGGGCGATGCTGGCGGGCCACGAGCCCTACCCGGCCGCCGCGATCGACCGCATGTGGTCCATCGTCGACCGCAACGACGCCATGTCCCTCCTGCTCGACTCCGTGCCGTCCCGTCTGACGGAGTCCGGCGGCAACGTCATGCGCCTGATCCTCCACCCGGAGGGACTGGCCCCCCGCTGCCTGAACTTCCCCCAGGTGCGCGCCCACGCGCTGGGCCGGCTGGAACACCAGGTCAACGCCACCGGCCACCGCGATCTGCGCGAGCTGTACGAGGAGGTGTCGGCCTACCCGCCGCCGGTCCCCGACCCGAGCCTCGCCGCCGGCCCCGGTGCGGATCCCGGCCCGGTGGACCCGACCGGCATCGTCGTACCGCTGCGCATCCGCACCCCTCTCGGCGACATGGCGTTCTTCAGCACGATCGCCACGTTCGGAGCCCCCGCCGACGTCACGCTGTCGGAGCTGGCGGTGGAGTCGTTCTTCCCGATGGACGAGCGGACCGACGCCCTGCTGCACACCCTCGCGGCGATGAACGGGGAGGGCCGGACGACCGCCTGACCGGGCCGGGCGCGCCGCGCCTCCGTGCACCGGCCGGCGGGCACCGCATACCCCAGGGGTGCAGGGCGCTGCGCGCCCGCCCCGCCGCCCTCATCGTTTGACTTCATACCCCCAGGGGGTATCGTCGGGGGTGTGGCCGCGATCGGGCGGCCCCGACGAGGGAGTGGGTCATGAACACCGGTCTCAAGGTCACCGCCTTCGCCGCCGCGCTCGCGGCGACCTTCGGGTCCGCGTACGCGGTGGGCGACGTCCTGGACCCCGCGGTCGCCCCGGCGGAGTCGTCCCCGCACGACGACGGCCACAGCGCGACGGAGGGCCCCGCGATGGAGGGGCGTCAGCCGGAGAAGGGGGCGGCGGAACCGCCGGGCGGGCTCCAGGTCGCGGAAGGGGGCTTCGCCCTCGACCTCGCGACACCGCGCGTCGAGGCGGGCCGGGCCACCGAGCTGCGCTTCACCGTGGTGAACGAGGCCACGTCCCGTGCGGTGACGGCGTTCCGCCGGGAGCACGGCAAGGAGCTGCACCTGATCGTGGCCTCCCGCGACCTGACCACGTACCGGCATCTGCACCCGGTCCGGGCGGCCGACGGCACGTGGTCCGCCCCCGTCGAGCTGCCCGAGGCGGGCGGTTACCGGGTCTTCGCCGACTTCACCCCGGACGTGGAGAACGCCGAGAACCTCACCCTCGGCGCGGACCTCTCCGCCTCCGGCGACGCCCGGCCCGAGCCGCTGCCGCGCGCCGCGCGGACGGTGACCGTCGACGGGTACGAGGTGACGCTCGACGGGGCCCTCCGCCCCGGAGCGGGCAGCCAGTTGAAGCTCGGCGTGGAGAAGGGCGGCAGGCCCGTCACCGACCTCCAGCCGTACCTCGGCGCGTACGGGCACCTCGTCGCCCTGCGCTCCGGAGACCTCGCCTATCTGCACGTCCACCCGAACGGCGAGCCGGGCGACGGCCGGACGAAGCCGGGGCCGGAGATCTCCTTCACCGCGACGGCCCCCAGCACCGGGGCCTACCGCCTCTTCCTCGACTTCCGCCACGAGGGGAAGGTCCGCACCGCCGCCTTCACCCTCCACGCCGGAGAGCCCGCCGCCGGGAAGGCCACCCCCGAAGGCGGGCACGGGCACTGACCGCCCGCCACGCCTTCGGCGGGCGCGGGCGGCGCTCGCGCGTGGCGGAACCATAACGATCGGCGCACGGGCGGCGCGGGCCCCGGTCGCCCTCGAAGGGGGCCGCCCGGCCCGCGGGGGGTCGACTTCCCTGGTTCCGGGGCCGGTACGCGGACCGCGCGCCGTGCCCCGCGGGCGCGGCGTGCGGCGAGGCCGCGGTCCCGCGCGAGACGGAGGAGGAGGGGGAGGTTGACGACGGCGGACCCTGGCTTAGGCTAGCCTAACCTTCACTCGCTCGTTCAAACCTGAGGACCCTCCATGCTCGGCTTCACTCGCGTGCGTCGCCACACCCTCGCCGCCTCGGCCACCGCCGTCGCCCTCGCCGTCGTCCTGGTCGGCTGCTCCTCGGACGGCGACGGCGGCAAGGAGGGGGGCGGGGACGCCGCGAAGGGCGGCGCCTTCCCCGTCTCGATCAAGAGCTCGCTCGGCACCGCGAAGATCGAGGAGAAGCCGCAGCGCATCGTCACCCTCGGCCAGGGCTCCGCCGAGACGGCGATAGCCCTCGGCCAGACCCCGGTCGGCATCGAGAGCTACCCCTGGGGCAGCGACAAGTCCGGCTACCTCCCCTGGATCAACGAGGCCGTGAAGAAGTCCGGCGACAAGCTGCCCAAGCAGTTCACGGGCGGCGAGGAGATCGACTTCGAGGCCATCACCGAGCTGGAGCCGGACGTCATCCTCGCCCCCTGGTCGGGCATCACGCAGAAGCAGTACGACGTCCTCAAGGACATCGCCCCCACGGTCGCCTACCCCGACCAGGCGTGGAGCACCGACTGGGACCAGCAGATCGACATCATCGGCAAGGCCCTCGGCCGGACCGAGGACGCGAACGGCCTGAAGACGAAGATCGAGAAGCAGCTCGCCGACGCCGCGGCCACCCGGCCGAACTACAAGGACGTCACCTTCTCGTACATCTACAACTCCGGCCCCGGCACCCTCGGCGTCTTCAAGCCCGAGGAGCAGCGCGTCAAGATGGTCTCCTCGCTCGGCCTCAAGGTCGACCCGGTCGTGAGTACCTTCAAGGAGACCCCCGGCACCGACTCCGCCCTCATCGGCCTGGAGAACGCCGAGAAGCTCAAGGACAGCGACCTCATCTTCACGTTCTACACGGACGCGAAGAACCGCAAGGAGATCGAGGGCCAGAAGCTGTACGCCGAGATCCCCGCGGTCAAGAAGGGCGCCGTCGTCGCGAGCAACGACAACTCCTTCGTCACCGCCTCCTCGATCATCAACCCGCTGACCGTGCCGTGGACGATCGAGCGCTACCTGCCGATCATCGACGAGGCCGTCAAGACCGCCGGCAAGTAACCCCGGCCGGGTACCCGCACCCCCGAGGCCACAGGGCACACTGCACTCTCATGGCAACCACCACGGTCGCACCGACGAGCGGCGCCGGCACCCCCCGTACCGGCGCCGCGCGGTCGGCGTTCCTCCTGCTCGCCGGGGCGGCGGCGCTCGCCCTCGCCCTCTGCGCGAGCGTCATGTTCGGCAGTCGCAGCACCTCGTTCGGCGATGTCCTGGACGTCCTGCGGGGCAGCGCCGACGCCAACGTCGCCGTCATCGTCGAGAGCCGCTACCCCAGGACCGCCCTCGGTGTTCTGGCCGGGCTCTGCCTCGCGGTCGCGGGCACCCTCATGCAGGGCGTCTCGCGCAACCCGCTGGCCGAACCGGGCCTCCTCGGCATCAACGCCGGAGCCTCCGCGAGCATCGTCGCCGCCACGGCCTGGTTCGGGGCCTCCGGCGCCGCTGACACCATGTGGTGGGCGCTGCCCGGCGCGCTGGTCGCGGGCGTGCTCGTCCACGTCATCGGCTCCGCCGGCACGGGGTCCAGCGTCGTGCGCCTGGTGCTCGCGGGGGCCGTCCTCACCGCCGTGCTGATGGCGTTCATCCAGGCGGTGACCCTCAGCAAACCGCAGGTGTTCGACAGCTACCGCTACTGGGTCGTCGGAGCGCTCGGCGGACGGGACTTCGACGTCTTCTGGTCCGTCCTCCCCTTCGCCGTCGCGGGCTTCCTCCTCGCCCTCGCCCTCGGCCCCGGCCTCAACGCCCTGGCGCTCGGGGACGCCACCGCCGTCGCCCTCGGCTCCCACCCCGGCCGCACCCGCGGCGGCGGACTCCTCGCCGCGACGCTGCTCAGCGCCGCCGCGACCGCCGCCGTCGGCCCCATCGCCTTCGTCGGCCTCGCCGTCCCCCACGTCGTCCGGGCCCTGGTCGGCGTCGACTTCCGCGCCCAGATCCTGTTCTCCGCCCTGCTGGGGCCCACCCTCCTGCTCCTCGCGGACGTGGTGGGACGGGTCGTCATGCGCCCCACCGAACTCATGGTCGGCGTCGTGACCGCCTTCGTCGGCGCGCCCGCGCTGCTCATCGCCGTACGCAGAATGAGGGGCGCCTCGTGAACACCGCAGCCCGGCGGACCCCCGCCGCCAAGGCCCCCCGCGGCTACCTGGTCATCGGCCGCACCGTGGCGATCCCGATGCGCCGGGCCCCCCTGCTCGCGGGGGCCGCACTCCTCGTCCTGCTCGTCGCGGCGGCCGTCACGACGCTGACCTGGGGACGCCTCGGCATCGACCCGGCCGACCTGCCCGCCGCCCTGCTCGGGGACGCCGAGGGCAAGGACCGCTTCGTCTTCAACCGGCTGCGCGGCCCCCGCCTCACCGTCGCGATCGGCGTCGGCGCGGCGCTCGGCCTCTCCGGCGCCCTGTTCCAGTCCGTCACCCGCAACCCGCTCGGCAGCCCCGACGTCATCGGGCTGTCCGCGGGAGCCGGCGCGGGCGCGGCGATCTGCGCCCTCATGTTCCCCGACACGGTCCCGGTCGCCGTCGGCGCGCTCCTCGGCGCGGTCGCCGCGATGGCCCTCGTGTACGTCTCCACCGGCACCGGCTTCCGCAACCCCGCCCGGCTGGTCATCGCCGGAATCGGGGTCGCCGCGATGGGCGCGGCCGTCACCCAGTACGTCGTCTACGCCCTGGAGCGCGACAAGGCCTCCGTCCTCACCGCGTACGTCAACGGCAGCCTCACCGCCCGCTCCTGGACCGACGCCACCACCATCTGGCTGGTCCTGCTGGCGGTCGCCCCGCTGACCGCGCTCATCTCCCGGCGGCTCGACATCGGCGAGATGGGCGACGACATCGCCGAAGGGCTCGGCTCCGAGCCGAAGAAGGCCAAGACCCTGGCCGTGCTCCTGGCCATCGCGCTCTCCGCCGCGGCCGTCAGCGTCTCCGGCCCCATCGCCTTCATCGCCCTGACCGCGCCCCAGATCGCCAAGCGCCTCACCCGCGCCTCGGGGCCGCACCTGCTGCTCTCCGCCCTGACCGGCGGCCTGCTGCTGGTCCTGGCCGACCTCTGCTCCCAGCAACTGCCCCTCTTCGACGACCTGCCGGTCGGGATCTACACCATGGCTATCGGCGGCGCCTACCTCGGCTATCTGCTGGTACGGGAGTGGCGCAAGGGCCTGCTGTAGCCGCGGTCCGGTGCGGTCCCGGCGGCCGTTCCCGGCCGGGCCGGCGGGTGCGCGCGGCGCTCCGGGACGGACACGCAGGGCGACCGGGAGGGTGACGACTGGTCACGTACAGGTTCGTGGACCATACTGCCCGCCGTGGAGCAGAGCATAGAGTCCAACAAGAAGCCCGAGTTCGCCGCAGGCACCGACCCGGCGTTCATCCCCCTGCCCGGACTGGCGGCGCCCGCCGCGTCCCGCACGCCCGATCCGGAACCGGAGGCCGCTGCCGCAGCGGAGCCCGAGGCCGGCCCGGTCGTGGACGCGGAGACCGACGCCCCGACGGCGGCCTCCGCGGGTCCGGCTCCGGCTGCGGACGCCGACGCGGAAGCGGAGGGGGCCGGCGGCGAGGAGGGCCCCGTCTTCGAGGTCGGCGACCGCCGCGGCTCGATCCGGGCGGCCCGCGAAGGCGTCCGGTTCCGGCTGGACGACCAGGAGGCCGACTTCGACTGGGACGAGATCGGGGCGGTGGAGATCACCCCGGCCCGGTTCGGCCGCAGGTTCACCGTGACCGTGCACCTGTCGAGCCGCCGGTGGTTCAACGCCGAGGTCGAGGCCGGGAGCCGCAGCGAGCTGAAGCGCTGGCCGGCCGAGTTGGAGGCCGTCCTGGACGTCTACTTCGAGGAGTCCTGACGCGGCGCACGGCCTCGGGCGGACGGGGCCGCGACCGGCGAGAACGCCGAGACGGGGGCCCCGGCCGCCCCGGCGCCGTCCAGCGGTGCGGCCGGGCCCGGCCGCCGGGGCCGACCGCGCGGGCCCGCCGGGTCCAGCCCGGCGGTGCGGGTCAGCGGCGGCGGCCCCGGACGCGCGCCACCACGTACCAGGCCAGCGCGACGACGGCCAGGGCCAGCACGACCTTGGACAGGACGCCGACATACGTCCCGACCACGTCCCACTGGTCCCCGAGCCAGTAGCCGGCGAGCACCAGCACGCTGTTCCACACCAGGCTGCCCGCCGTCGTCAACGCGACGAACACCGGCAGCGGCATCCGCTCCACGCCCGCCGGCACGGAGATCAGGCTCCGGAAGACCGGCACCATGCGGCCCAGCAGGACCGCCTTGGTGCCGTGCCGGGCGAACCACTCCTCCGTCCGCACCAGGTCGGACGGCTTGACCAGCGGCAGCCTCCCCCAGAGGGCGTGCACCCGCTCCCGGCCGAAGGCGGCTCCGATGCCGTACAGCGCGAGCGCGCCGACGAGCGAGCCCAGCGTCGTCCAGAACAGGGCGGAGGCCAGGCTGAGCACGCCCCGCGACGCGGCGAACCCCGTCAGCGGCAGGATGACCTCGCTCGGCAGCGGCGGGAACAGGTTCTCCAGCGCGATGGCCAGCCCCGCGCCGGGGCCGCCCAACGTCTCGACCAGCCCGACGGCCCAGCCCACGAGTCCGCCCTGCGGTTCCGCCCCGGCGGCGGACGGTACGAGATGCATGAGGGCTCTCCGGGATCGGTTCGGTGACGAGCGGGGGCGGGCGCGCCCGGTGCGCCCATGATCTCCCAGGACGGGTTCCGGCCGACCGGGCGGGTGGAGGCGGCGGGGCCGGTCCGTCCCCGACTCCGACGGACCTCTCTTGGAGGCTTCTGCGCGTTGCGCGCCGTCAGCAAACAAAATCGAGCAGGGCCCGGTCGACGGGGGCGGGCGGGGAACGGCCGCCGCCGTGGCTGTGCGACGCTTACCGCTGTCCGGTCACGGGCGACGAACAGGACCTTCCGCGGGATGCGGTGCGAGGACGGCGGCGGAGAGAGCCGGCCGCGGGTGAGAGGCGGCACGGGCGACACGGACGGGCTCTTCGCCGTGTCGCTGGTACGCCGAACGGGTGAGGGACGAGAGGATTGCCCGATGAACAGTGAGCGCAGCCGGCGCGAACCCAACCGGATGACGGACGGGGTGGCCCTGTGAGCAGGTACGACCGGTACGACAGATACGACGCCACCGACGAACAGTGGGAGGGGCTCGCCCAGGTCGTACCCCTGCGCGGCCGCGACGAGTGGCCGTCCCGCATCGACCACCGCACCGTCCCCGACGAGCGCGCCGCCGAACAGCGCCGACTCGTCGTGCTGCGGGTGCAGGTCTTCGCGGACGCCCGCGAGGTGGCGGAGTACCTGGTGGCCCAGGTCCCGGTGCTGCTCGACCTGACGGCGGCCGAATCGGACGTGGCCAAGCGGATCCTCGACTTCAGCAGTGGCGTGGTCTTCGGGCTCGGCAGCGGGATGCACCGCGTCGACCGCAACGTCTTCCTGCTCGCGCCGGCCGGCATGGAGGTCGAAGGGGTCACCCCCGCCGGTCTCGCCCAGTCCTAGGACGCGGCGGCCGGGGGCGGCGACCGACACGGTCCGCCCCCGGCCGCCCGCCGTCCCCCCGACGGCCGGGCAGGCTCGGCACGGCGGGGCGGGCGCCTGTCCGGTGGTGATCCACGGGGTCAGGGGAGGCCGGGGTGTGCGCGGTGGTAGACCTGTGCGGTGGCAGAAAACGATGTGGCGGAACTCCAACGGCGGTTGGCCGCGTTCGCGGCGGCACGGGACTGGGGCCGTTACCACACCCCCAAGAACCTGGCGGCCGCTCTGAGCGTCGAGGCCTCCGAACTCCTGGAGATCTTCCAGTGGCTGACGCCCGAGGAGTCGTCCAGGGTCATGGAGGACCCGGCGGCGGCCCATCGGGTCGCCGACGAGGTCGCCGACGTGCTGGCCTATCTCCTCCAGTTCTGCGAGGTGTTGGGCGTCGACCCGGTGGCGGCTCTGACGGCCAAGATGGAACGGAACGAGAGTCGCTTCCCCGTCCCGAGCGCTCCCGATCAACCGCATCGTCACTCTTCGGAGTGAGGAAGTTGTCCACAGTCGACTTAGTGTCCACAGATTTCCGAATTCCTCTGGCCTTACGGTGCTGTCTACCTCACTGTGGGTAATGAATGAGGTGAGCGGGTTTTCGTACGGACGGGGGAAGCATGGAAGCGGAGCGACTCATCGAGACGGGGCGGCGGGCTCTGGCGGACAGCCGGGGCGCGCTGGACGTGATGGCGGAGGCCTGGCAGGCCCAGGCCCTCGCCCGAGCGGTCGGCAGCCGGCTGGCGCTGTGCGGCCCGATCGAGTTACGGGGAGAGGCGCGGGCCCTCGGTGAGATCGGCGGCGGGTGCTCGGCGCTGGACCATCCGAAGGTGTTCTCCGGTGGCGCCAGGGCCGGCCAGATGTCCGGGATCGCCGATGTGGGCACGACGCTGGCGGAGTTGGCGCTGCTGCTGGGCGAGGCCGGGATCGCGCTCGTCGGAGTGGCCTGCGACACGGGGGAGGACGGCCTGTACTGGCAGTGCATCGAAGCCATGGACGCGGCCGACGAATCGCTGGACCGCGTCCACGGGATGCTCAAACGGCTGGCCGATCGGGATCGGGAGCGCGACAGCCCCTACGGCGGCATACGCGGCCCCGCCCCCACGGCGGCGGGGCCCTGAAGGGCCGCGGGGGCGGGGAGGGCGGTCGGCCGGGTTGCCGAGAGGGACCCGGCGGGGGAGGGGCAGGATGGAGGCATGGACCTTCGCATCTTCACCGAGCCCCAGCAGGGGGCCGACTACGACACACTGCTCACCGTCGCCAGGGCCACCGAGGACCTGGGCTTCGACGCCTTCTACCGATCGGACCACTACCTCCGGATGGGTTCCGGCGACGGGCTGCCCGGACCGACCGACGCCTGGATCACGCTGGCCGGACTGGCGCGCGAGACCCGGCGGATCCGCCTCGGCACGTTGATGACCGCCGGCACGTTCCGGCTTCCGGGCGTGCTGGCCATCCAGGTGGCCCAGGTCGACCAGATGTCCGGGGGCCGGGTCGAGCTGGGGCTGGGGGCGGGCTGGTTCGAGGAGGAGCACAAGGCCTACGGCATCCCCTTCCCGAAGGAGAAGTTCGGCCGCTTGGCGGAGCAGCTCGCGATCGTCACCGGCCTGTGGGCGACGGAGGTCGGCAAGACGTTCAGCTACGACGGCACGTACTACCAGCTCACCGACTCGCCCGCGCTCCCGAAGCCCGCCCAGGCCAAGGTGCCCGTCCTGATCGGCGGCCACGGCGCGGTCCGCACCCCGCGGCTCGCCGCGCAGTACGCGGACGAGTTCAACATCCCGTTCGCCTCGCTGGAGGACAGCGAGAAGCAGTTCGGCCGGGTCCGGGCCGCGGCGCAGGCGCTGGGGCGCGCGCCGGACGAGCTGGTGTACTCCAACGCGCTGGTCGTCTGCGCGGGCAAGGACGACGCGGAGGTGGCCCGACGGGCGGCGGCCATCGGCCGGGACGTGGAGGAACTGAAGGCGAACGGACTGGCGGGCTCGCCCGCCGAGGTCGTCGACAAGATCGGCCGGTACGCGGAGATCGGCTCGTCCCGGATCTACCTCCAGGTCCTGGACCTGGCCGATCTGGACCATCTGGAACTGATCTCCTCGCGGATCCAGTCCCAGTTGACCTGACCTGACCTGACCTGACCTGACCTGACGCGAGCTGATCGACCAGGGGCTCGGGCGGGAGGGGCCGAGCGACGGGGCCGGCTTCCATCGGCCCCGCGACACCGGTCCGGCGTGCCCCACCCGTCCGACGGCGTGGGCTGGGAGAAGGAGGACGGCGTGAGCACCGGCTGTACGCTCGCCGACGCGCTGGCCGCCGGGCCGGTGCTCCTGGACGGCGGGCTCTCGCAGCAGTTGGAGGCACAGGGCTGCGACCTGTCCGACGCGCTGTGGTCGGCCCGGCTGCTGGCCGACGCGCCGGAGCAGATCGCGGCCGCGCACCTGGCCTACCTCCGGGCGGGGGCGCAGGTGCTCATCACGGCCAGTTACCAGGCCACCTTCGAGGGGTTCGCCCGCCGGGGGATCGACCGGGCCGGGACCGGGACGCTGCTCGCCCGCAGCGTGGGCCTGGCCCGGAGCGCCGTCGAGGCGGTGCGCCGGGCGGACCCGGAGCGGGAGGGGTGGGTCGCCGCGTCGGTCGGCCCGTACGGGGCGATGCTCGCGGACGGCAGCGAGTACCGGGGGCGGTACGGGCTCAGCGCGCGGGAGTTGCGGCGCTTCCACCGCCCCCGCGTGGCGGCGCTCGCCGAGGCGGGGCCCGACGCCCTGGCGCTGGAGACGGTGCCGGACGTGGACGAGGCCGAAGCGCTGGTCGCGGTGGCCGAGGAGACGGGGCTGCCGTTCTGGCTCTCGTACAGCGTGGCGGGCGGCCGGACCCGTGCGGGGCAGCCGCTGGACGAGGCCTTCGCGGTCGCCGCCGGGCGGCGGTCGGTCCTGGCCGTCGGGGTCAACTGCTGCGCGCCGGACGAGGTGGAGGGGGCCGTGGAGCAGGCCGTGGTCGTGACGGGCCGACCCGCCGTCGCCTACCCGAACAGCGGAGAGGGCTGGGACGCCGGCGGAAGGGGGTGGACCGGGCGCGGCACCTTCGATCCGGGGCGGGCGCGGGCCTGGACGCGGGCCGGGGCCCGGCTCGTCGGAGGCTGCTGCCGGGTGGGACCGGACCGGATCGCGGAGCTGGCCGGACGGATGGAGCCTTGACGACGGGCCAGGGGCGTCGGGCGGCGCGGGCGGCGAATGGCGGACGGGCGGCGTCGGGCGGGGGGCGTCCCGCGTCGGGCGGGGGGACGGGCAGGGGAGGGCGCGGGGCCCGGAGCGGTCGGCGCCCTGGGCGCCCGCCACTCGGAGCCGGGGTTCCCCGGCGTCGCGTGCGGAGCGATCCGCGCGAGGTTCTCGGGGTGAACGGCGCTTCGCGCGGTCAGGATGGAGGCATGGGATTCCACGTCGACTCCGAAGCCGGGCGGCTGCGCCGCGTCATACTCCACCGCCCCGACCTGGAGCTGAAGCGGCTCACCCCGAGCAACAAGGACGCGCTCCTCTTCGACGACGTGCTGTGGGTGCGCCGCGCCCGTGAGGAGCACGACGGGTTCGCCGACGTCCTGCGGGACCGCGGCGTCGCGGTGCATCTCTTCGGCGACCTCCTGCGCGAGTCCCTGGACATCCCGGTGGCGCGGCGGCTGGTGCTCGACCGCGTCTTCGACGAGAAGGAGTACGGGCCGCTCGCCACCGAGCATCTGCGGGCGGCCTTCGAGGAGTTCTCCTCCCAGGAGCTCGCGGAGGCGCTGGTCGGCGGGATGACCAAGCGGGAGTACCTGGAGCGGCACACCGAGCCGACCTCCGTCCGCTTCCACGTGATGGACCTGGACGACTTCCTGCTCGGCCCGCTGCCCAACCACCTCTTCACCCGTGACACCTCCGCCTGGATCTACGACGGCGTCTCCATCAACGCGATGAGCCGGCCCGCCCGACGCCGCGAGACCGTCCACTTCGAGGCGATCTACCGCCACCATCCGCTCTTCACCGGTCCGCAGGCCGGCGTCTTCCACCACTGGTCCGAGGGGCAGGCCGACTACCCCTCCACCATCGAGGGCGGCGACGTGCTGGTCATGGGGGAGGGGGCCGTCCTGATCGGGATGAGCGAGCGGACCACCCCGCAGGCGGTGGAGATGCTGGCCCGCGGCCTCTTCGACGCCGGGTCCGCGCACACGATCGTGGCGCTCGACATGCCCAAGCGCCGTGCGTTCATGCATCTGGACACGGTGATGACGATGATCGACGGCGACACGTTCACCCAGTACGCCGGTCTGGGGATGCTCCGTTCGTACACCATCGAGCCGGGGGCCGGGCCACGCGAGCTGAAGGTCACCGACCACCCGCCCGAGCACATGCACCGGGCCATCGCCTCGGCCCTCGGCCTCGACGCGATCCGGGTGCTCACCGCCACCCAGGACGTGCACGCGGCCGAACGCGAGCAGTGGGACGACGGCTGCAACGTCCTCGCGGTCGAGCCCGGAGTCGTCATCGCGTACGAGCGCAACGCCACCACCAACACCTATTTGCGCAAGCAGGGCATCGAGGTCATCGAGATCCGGGGGAGCGAGCTGGGCCGGGGACGCGGCGGGCCGCGCTGCATGAGCTGCCCGGTGGAACGCGACCCCGTCGGCGGCCCGGCGTAGAACGGGCGGCGGCCCCGTACAGCACCCCCGCGCCCGAGCGCGGTACAGCGCAGCCCCGCGCCTCCGGCGCACGGAGCGACGGCCGCTCGGTTCGGGCGGAGGGGCCGCGGCGGTGCCGCGGAGGGAGGCCGTTCTGTATAGAGATACACGACCTCGTATAGACTTCCGTATTCTTTCCCGTGTCCGCGCCGTCCCGCGGTCCCGTCCGATCACGCCCGCATCCGCCCGACCCAGGAGCAGCCATCATGGCCATAGACCTCACCGGCCGTCACTTCCTCAAGGAGCTGGACTTCACCTCCGAGGAGTTCCTCGGCCTGGTCGCGCTGGCCGCCGAACTCAAGGCGGCCAAGAAGGCGGGGAGCGAGGTCCAGCGGTTGCGCGGGAAGAACATCGCGCTGATCTTCGAGAAGACCTCGACCCGCACGCGGTGCGCGTTCGAGGTGGCCGCGGCCGACCAGGGGGCCTCCACCACCTACCTCGACCCCTCCGGCTCCCAGATGGGGCACAAGGAGTCCGTGAAGGACACCGCTCGAGTGCTCGGCCGGATGTTCGACGGGATCGAGTACCGGGGGGACAGCCAGCGGGTCGTGGAGGAGCTGGCCGCGTACGGCGGGGTCCCGGTCTTCAACGGGCTCACCGACGACTGGCACCCCACCCAGATGCTGGCCGACGTGCTCACCATGACCGAGCACAGCGACAAGCCCCTCGCCGGGACGGCCTTCGCCTACCTCGGGGACGCCCGCTTCAACATGGGCAACTCCTACCTCGTCACCGGGGCGCTGCTGGGTCTGGACCTGCGGATCGTCGCCCCCGAGGCGTACTGGCCGGACGCGGCCGTCGTGGCGCGCGCCCGTGAGCTGGCCGAGGGCAGCGGCGCGACGATCCTCCTCACGGAGGACCTCGCCGAGGGGGTCCGGGGCGCCGACTTCGTCGCCACCGACGTCTGGGTCTCGATGGGGGAGCCCAAGGAGGTGTGGGCCGAACGCATCGCCGCGCTCGCGCCGTACGCCGTGACGATGGACGTCCTGCGCGCCACCGGCAACCCGGACGTGAAGTTCCTGCACTGCCTGCCCGCCTTCCACGACCTCGGCACCCAGGTCGGCCGGGACGTCCACGCCGCGCACGGGCTGACCGAGCTGGAGGTCAGCGACGAGGTCTTCGAGTCCGCGCACTCCCTCGTCTTCGACGAGGCGGAGAACCGGATGCACACGATCAAGGCCGTGCTGGTGGCTACGCTGGCCGGGAAGTAGACCGGGTCCGCATGGCCATACACCCGATTGGGTGAACATGTGCTGGGGTGACTACCATGTCGCTCTTGGTGGGGTTCGGGCTCGCACGCCCGGACCCCGTCGACCCCCGTGCCGTCCGGGCCCCCCACGGCCTCCGTACGCGCACGGAACCCTCCCCCCACCTGCACCGCCAGAGATGAGAACCGCCCCCATGAACCCCGGCACGCCGCCTTCCGGCCCGTCCCGACGTCTTCGGAGGGCCGGCGGCCCGTCCGGGTCGGGTCCTCGGCGCAAGAGCCCCGACCAGCTCATCGCCGAATCCGGCGGCGACCTGGAGGGCCACGGCCTGCGGCGCACGATGGGCCTCTTCCAGCTCGTCTGCTTCGGGGTCGGCGCCATCGTCGGGACCGGCATCTTCGTCGGGCTGTCCGACAGCGTCGCCGAAGCCGGGCCCGCCGTCGTGGTCTCGTTCGTCCTCGCCGCGATCACCTGCATCTTCACCGCCCTCTCCTTCGCGGAGCTGGGCAGCGCCATCCCGGTCTCCGGCAGTTCCTACTCCTTCGCCTACGCGGCCCTCGGCGAGCGCACCGCCTTCCTCGTCGGCTGGTGCCTGCTGCTGGAGTACGGCGTCTCGGTCTCCGCCGTGGCGGTGGGCTGGAGCCAGTACGTCAACGAGCTGCTGAACAGCCTCGTCGGCTGGGAGCTGCCCGCCGCCGTCTCCTCCGGGCCGGGCGACGGAGGCGTGGTCAACCTCCCGGCCGTGGTCGTCATCGCGATGGCCGCCACGCTGCTGGTGCGCGGCGTGCGGGAGAGCGCGACCGCCACGGCCGCCATGGCGGTCCTCAAGATCGGCATCCTGCTCGCGTTCTGCGCCGTGGCGTTCACCGCGTTCCAGGACGGCAACCTCGTGCCGTTCGCGGCCCACGGGCTCGGCGGGGTCACCGCGGGCGCCTCGCTGGCGTTCTTCTCGTACATCGGCTTCGACGCCATCACCACCGCCGGCGAAGAGGTCAAGAACCCCCGCCGCAACATCCCGATCGCCATCCTGATCTGCATCGGCATCGTCACGCTGCTCTACTGCGCGGTGGCGCTCTCGGCCATCGGCGCGCTCGGCGCGGACGACGTGTCCGCCAAGCCCGCCGCCCTCTCGCTCGTCGTCAACCAGGTCACCGGCTCCCACATCGGCGGCGGCATCATCGCCTTCGGCGCGGTCGTGGCCATCGCCTCCGTGGTCCTCGCCGTGATGTACGGGCAGACCCGCATCCTCATGTCGATGTCCCGCGACGGCCTGATCCCCCGCGTCTTCGAGCGGGTCTCGCCCCGGACCCACACCCCGGTCGCCAACACCTGGATCGTCGCCGCCGTGTTCGCCGTCCCGGCGGCCTTCTCCTCGCTCGACGTGGTGGTGAACCTGACGACCATCGGGACGCTCGCCACGATGGTGGCCGTCAACGCCGCGGTGGTGCTGCTCCGCCGCCGCCACCCCGAGCTGAAGCGGCCCTTCCGGGTGCCGCTCTACCCCGTGAGCCCGCTGCTCGGGGTCGCGTTCTGCCTGTACCTGATGTACGGGACCGGCTGGACGACCTGGGTCCAGTTCGCGGTCTTCCTGGCCGCGGGCTCGCTGCTGTACGCCGGCTACGGCCGCAAGCGCTCCCGGCTGGTCAGCTCAGCGGTGACGGACCCGGCTGCGCCGGTACCGCCGGGAGCGTGAACCACACCGCCTTGCCCTGCTCCGTGGTGCGGTGACCGCACGCCGAGCTGAGGGTCCGGATCAGCAGCAGGCCGCGGCCGTGCTCCTGCCAGGGATCGACCTCGCAGCCCGGCTGCGGCCGGGTGAGGTCCCCCGGCGGGGCGGGGTCGCGGTCGTGCACCTCCACCTGGCAGCCGGTCGGCAGCAGCTCCACGACCAGCTCGATGGGGTCGCCGCCCGGCGTGTGCTCGACCGCGTTGGCCACCAGCTCCGCGGTCAGCAGCTCGGCGGTGTCGCTGTCGGCCGGGGTGTCGATGTCCGACAGCGCCGTACGGACCAGGGCGCGGGCGATCGGCACCGCCGCCGTCGAGTGCGGCAGGGTGATGCGCCAGGAGGCGGGGACGGTGGCATCGGGCGGCACGGGCGGGGGTTTCCGTTCGGGAGCGGGGGCTTCCTCGTAGCGGGAGGTCTCGACTGCGCGGTCTCGCCTTCACGGCAGCACGGCCTCGTGGTACGAGAGCCGGACGGCCCCCCGAGGACCGTCGACGGTCCGTCGACGGTCCTCGGGTCAAGACTTCCTGGTTTCAACCATACGAACCACTCCGGCGCGGTCATAGAGGCGGTCGGCCGGAACGAAAGGGACCTTCGCCACAACGGTCTCATGACTACGGTATGACGCCCTCGTGACGACGGTCACATATGGGTGATAACTTCGGAGCGGATCGCGGTCCGCGCACGGCCGGCACCCGCCCGATCGCCGAGGGGATTTGCGCCATGAGTCCGGTTCCCAGCTCCGCCCCACGCGTCGAGGAATGGCGCCACCTCCGGCTGACCCGAGACGGTGGTGTGGCCACCGTCACCCTCGCCCGCCCCGAGAAGCTCAACGCGCTCACCTTCGGCGCCTACGCCGACCTGCGCGACCTGCTCGCCGAGCTGTCACGGGAACGCTCCGTGCGCGCCCTCGTCCTCGCCGGCGAGGGGCGCGGCTTCTGCTCCGGCGGCGACGTGGACGAGATCATCGGCGCCACACTGGCGATGGACACCGCGCGGCTCCTCGACTTCAACCGGATGACGGGACAGGTCGTACGGGCCCTGCGGGAGTGCCCCTTCCCGGTCGTCGCCGCCGTCCACGGGGTCGCGGCCGGAGCCGGGGCCGTCCTGGCGCTCGCGGCGGACTTCCGCGTCGCCGACCCCTCGGCCCGGTTCGCGTTCCTCTTCACCCGCGTCGGCCTCTCGGGCGGCGACATGGGCGCGGCCTACCTGCTGCCCCGCGTCGTCGGCCTCGGCCACGCGACCCGTCTGCTGATGCTCGGCGACGCCGTCGGCGCCGTCGAGGCGGAGCGCATCGGGCTCGTCGGCGAGCTGGTCGAGGAGGGGCGGGCCGACGACCGCGCCGCCGAGCTGGCCCGCCGCCTCGCGGACGGCCCCGCCCTCGCCCTCGCCCAGACCAAGGCCCTGCTCACCGCCGAGCTGGACATGCCGCTGGCCGCCGCCGTCGAGATGGACGCCGCGACCCAGGCCCTCCTGATGCACGGCGAGGACTACGCCGAGTTCCACGCCGCCTTCACCGGGAAGCGGCCGCCGACGTGGCGGGGGAGGTGACCTCGTGCCGCCTGTGGACCCGACGCGCCGGACCGCCGCCGCCCGGCGGCCCCCGCCCGTGCGGCGGATCGCGGTCATCGGCGGCGGCCCCGCCGGGCTCTACGCCGCGGCCCTGCTCAAACGGCTCGGACCGGACCGCGAGGTCACCGTCCACGAGCGCAACGCGCCCGACGACACCTTCGGCTTCGGCGTCGTCCTCTCCGACGAGACGCTCGGCGGCATCGAGCACGCCGACCCCGAGGTGTACCGGGCGTTGAGGGGCGAGTTCGTCCGCTGGGACACCATCGACGTCGTCCACCGCGGCCGCACCCACACCTCCGGCGGCCACGGCTTCGCCGCGCTGGGACGCCGCCGGCTCCTGGAGATCCTGCACGAGCGCTGCGCCGCCCTCGGCGTCGACCTCCGCTTCCGCGCCGAGGCCCCGCCCGCCGCGGAGCTGGCCGCCCACCACGACCTGGTCATCGCCGCCGACGGCGTGCACAGCGCCACCCGCCGGGCGCACGCCGACGCCTTCGGTCCCGTCGTCACCGGGCACCGCAACCGTTACATCTGGCTCGCCGCCGACTTCGCCCTCGACGCCTTCCGCTTCGAGATCGCCGAAACCCCGTACGGCGTCATGCAGTTGCACGCCTACCCCTACGCCGCAGACGCCTCCACCGCCATCGTCGAGATGCGCGAGGAGGTGTGGCGCGCCGCCGGGCTGGACGCCTGCACCCCGGAGGCGTCCGCCGCCCGCTGCGCCGCGTTCTTCGACCGGGCCCTGGGCGGGCGGCCCCTGCGCGGCAACAGGTCGGCCTGGACGGCTTTCCGTACGGTGGCCAACTCCCGCTGGTCGTACGGGAACACCGTGCTCATCGGGGACGCCGCGCACACCGCGCACTTCTCCATCGGCTCCGGCACCAAGCTCGCCGTGGAGGACGCCCTCGCGCTGGCCGCCCGCGTGCGGGAGGGGCCCGACCTGCCCGCCGCCCTCGCCGCGTACGAGAGCGAACGCCGCCCGGTGGTCGCGTCCACCCAGCGCGCGGCCGCCGCCAGCCTCCGCTGGTTCGAGGAGGTGGCCGCGTACGTGGAACAGCCGCCCCGCCGCTTCGCGTTCAACCTGCTCACCCGCAGCCGCCGGGTCACCCACCGCAATCTGCGCCTGCGCGACGCCGCGTTCACCGCCGCCGTCGAGGAGGAGTTCGGCTGCCCGCCCGGCACCCCGCCGATGTTCACCCCGCTGCGGTTGCGCGGCCTCGAACTGCGCAACCGCGTCGTGGTCTCGCCCATGGACATGTACTCCGCCGTCGACGGGGTCCCCGGCGACTTCCACCTCGTCCACCTGGGCTCCCGCGCACTCGGCGGCGCCGGGCTGACCATGACCGAGATGGTCTGCGTCAGTCCCGAGGGCCGCATCACTCCCGGCTGCGCGGGCCTGTGGACCGACGAACAGGCCGCCGCCTGGCGGCGGATCACCGGCTTCGTCCACACCCACGCCCCCGGCGCGGCCATCGGCGTCCAGCTCGGGCACAGCGGCCGCAAGGGCGCGACCAAGGTGATGTGGGAGGGCGTCGACCAACCGCTGGACCGGGGCGACTGGCCGCTGACCGCCGCCTCCCCCCTCCCGTACCGGCCCGGCGTCAGCCAGGTCCCGACCGAGCTGGACCGAGCCGGACTCGACCGGGTCCGCGACCAGTTCACCGAGGCCGCCCGGCGCGCCGCGCGCAGCGGCTTCGACCTCCTCGAACTCCACTGCGCCCACGGCTATCTGCTCTCCGGCTTCCTCTCCCCGCTCACCAACAGGCGCACCGACGCCTACGGCGGATCGCCGGCGAAGCGGCTCCGCTTCCCGCTGGAGGTCTTCGACGCGGTACGCCGCGTCTGGCCGGACGAACGGCCCGCAACCGTCCGGATCTCCGCGACCGACTGGGCCGAGGGCGGCATCGACGAGCAGGACGCCGTGGGGATCGCCCGCGCCTTCGCCGAGCACGGGGCCGACGCCGTGGACGTCTCCACCGGCCAGGTCGTGCCCGACGAGCGCCCCGAGTTCGGCCGCTCGTACCAAACCCCCTACGCCGACCGCATCCGCAACGCCGTGGGCGTCCCCGTCATCGCGGTCGGCGCGATCTCCTCCTGGGACGACGTCAACTCCCTGCTCCTGGCGGGCCGCGCCGATCTCTGCGCCCTGGGCCGACCCCACCTGTACGACCCGCACTGGACGCTGCACGCCGCCGCCGAGCAGGGCTACAGCGGTCCGGGCGCCCGCTGGCCCCTCCCGTACCGCGCCGGCAGCCGCCCCCCGCCCACCGGCCGCGCCGACGCCCCCGGACCCCGGACCACACCGGGGGGCTGAGGCGTTCGCGGCAGCGGTGGGGCGCCCCGCGCCACGCCCGCCGCGACGGCCGGCAGCGGCTTGGCCGCGTACGCCCCCCGATGGGCTCACGGTCGTACGAAGCGCTCCCCGGCGTCCCGCAGTCGGGCGTGCAACTGCCCGAACACCGCCGCCGCCCGGCCGCCCGGCCAGTCCTCCGGCAGCAGCTCCGGCGGCAGGCCGGGGTCGGCGTAGGGGAGCCTGCGCCAGGCGTCCAGGGCCAGCAGGTAGTCGCGGTAGGCGGCGCGCGGGAGGGCCGCGCGATCGGCGGGCGAGCGCGACTCCCAGTCCCGCAGCACCGGTTCGTGCACCTCCAGGAAGTCGCGGTGGAGGCGGGCCATCGCCTCCAGGTCCCACCAGCGGGCCACCGCCTCGCGGGTCGCGGAGAAGCCCAGGTGCTCGGTGCGGAACAGCTCGACGTACGCGGCCAGTTCGAGCCGTTCCAGGGTGTGCCGGGTCTCCTCGTACAGCGCGGCGGGCGCGATCCACACGCCGGGCGCGACCGTGCCGAACCCCAGCCGGGCCAGCCGGGAGCGCAGCAGGTGGCGCTTGTCGCGCTCCGCCTCGGGCACCGAGAACACCGCCAGCACCCACCCCTCGGCGGGCCGGGGCGCGGGCGGCCGGTAGATGCGCCGGTCGCCGTCGTCCAGCAGTTGGCGGGCCTCCGGCGACAGGGCGTAGGCCGCCGAGCCGCCGGCCGTCCGCACGGCGACCAGCAGCCCGCGCCGCTTCAGCCGCGAGACGCAGGAGCGTACGGACGGGGCGTCCACGCCCACCGCGTGCAGCAGGCGGACCAGCTCCGACACCGGGAACGGGGCGTCGTCGGACGGGCGACCGTAGGCGCCGTACAGCGTGACGATCAGGGAACGGGGGGTGCGCGACTCGGCCACGTGGTCACTCTAGAGGGCGGGTCGGCGGCGGGGAGCCGGGCTCCTCCCTCAGCAGGAACCGCTGGAGCTTGCCGGTCGCGGTGCGCGGGAGCGAGGGGCGGACGACGAAGACGCGCGGGCACTTGTGCGGCGCGAGGACCGCCCGCACATGGGCGCGCAGCGACTCCGCCGTCTGCTCCGCGCCCTCGCGCAGGACCACGTGCGCCACCACGACCTCGCCGCGCAGCTCGTCCCTCCGGCCCACCACGGCGGCCTCCGCGACATCGGGGTGGCGCAGCAGGGCGTCCTCCACCTCCGGGCCCGCGATGTTGTACCCGGAGGAGATGATCATGTCGTCGGCGCGGGAGACGTAGCGGAAGTAGCCGTCCGGTTCGCGGACGAACGTGTCCCCGGTCATGTTCCAGCCGTGCCGGACGTACTCCGTCTGCCGGGGGTCGGAGAGGTACCGGCAGCCGACCGGGCCGCGCACGGCGAGCAGCCCCGGCTCCCCGTCCGGCAGTTCCGCGCCGCGCTCGTCGACCACCCGCGCCTGCCACCCCGGCACGGGCACCCCGGTGGTCCCCGGCCGGATGGCGTCGTCGGCGGCGGAGATGAAGACGTGCAGCAGTTCGGTGGCCCCGATGCCGTTGATGATGCGCAGCCCGGTCGCCTCGTACCAGGCGCGCCAGGTCGCCGCGGGCAGGTCCTCCCCGGCCGACACGCAGCGCCGCAGCGCCGAGAGGTCGTGGTCCGCCACCTCCCCCAGCATCGCGCGGTACGCCGTCGGCGCGGTGAACAGCACCGAGACCCGGTGCCGGGCCAGCGCGGGCAGCAACTGCCGGGGCCCGGCCCGCTCCAGCAGCAGCGCGGACGCGCCGGCCCGCAGCGGGAAGACCAGCAGCCCGCCGAGGCCGAAGGTGAAGCCCAGCGGCGGGCTGCCCGCGAACACGTCGTCGGGCAGCGGGCGCACCACGTGGCGGGAGAAGGTGTCGGCGACGGCCAGCACGTCCCGGTGCAGGTGCATACAGCCCTTGGGGCGGCCGGTGGTCCCCGAGGTGAACGCGATCAGCGCGACCTCGTCGGCCGCCGTGTCCACCGCCCGGTAGGGGCCGGCCCCGGCGCGGGCGGCGGCCAGCCGGGTCAGGTCCTCGGGCCCCTCCCCGCCGAACGGCGTGATGCGCAGCCCCACCGCGCGGGCCGCCCGCAGGTCGTCGACCGACCGGGCGTCGCACAGCGCGTGGCCGATCCGGGCCAGCGAGCAGACGGTGGCCAGCTCGCCCGCCCGCGCCTGCGCCAGCACGGTCACCGCGACCGCGCCCGCCTTCATGACGGCGAGCCAGCAGGCGGCCAGCCAGGGCGTGGTGGGCCCGCGCAGCAGCACCCGGTTCCCCGGCGCCACGGCCAGGTCGTCGGTCAGCACATGGGCGATCCGGTCCACCGTCGCCCGCAGCTCGCCGTAGCTCCAGACGCCGCCGTCGCCGCCGCGCAGCGCGGGGCGGTCGGGCCCCCGCTCCTCGACGGTGCGGTCCAGCAGTTCGCGGCCGCAGTTCAATCGGTCCGGGTAGCGCAGCTCGGGCCGGTCCAGCAGCAGGACGGGCCACTGCTCCGGCGGCGGGAGGTGGTCGCGCGTGAACGTGTCGGTGTGCGCGCCGGCGACGCGCGCGGACGGTGCGGGAGGCGCGCCGGTGACGCGTGCGGACGCGTCGGCGGCGGCTGCGGGCGTGTTCGGCGAGGAATTCGGCTCCATGAAGGATCGCCCCCTTGTCGCCTCTGGAGCGTATCGTTTGGGTGACGGTAGTCAACGGTCCGCGATAAGCCGGGGCGCGGCCGTACGGAGAGCGCGCGGGCGACCCGACCGGGCCCGAACCGACGAGACGCGACCAGAGAGGCGCCGCCATGACGGCATTCTCCCTCGAACCGGAACAAACCGCCTGGTGCGAGGAGCTGCACGCCCTCGCCGCGCGGCGGCTGCGCCCGCTGGCGGAACGGGGCCGGCCCGGCCGCGTCAACCGGCCGCTGCTCACCGCGCTGGGCGAGCTGGGGCTGCTCGGCCGGATGCTCGACTCCGGGGCGCTCGACCTGTGCCTGCTGCGCGAGTCCCTGGCCCGCGGCTGCACCGAGGCCGAGACCGCCCTCGCCCTCCAGGGGCTCGGCGCCGCCCCGATCGTCCGGGCGGGGACGCCCGCCCAGCGCGGACGCTGGCTCCCCGAGGTCCGGACCGGCCGCGCCGTCGCGGCGTTCGCGCTGAGCGAGCCGGGCGCGGGCTCCGACGCCGCCGCGCTGAGCCTGGCCGCCGACCCCGCCCCCGGCGGCTGGCGGCTCACCGGCGAGAAGTGCTGGATCTCCAACGCCCCCGAGGCCGACTTCGCCACCGTCTTCGCCCGCACCACCGCCGACGCCGGGGCGCGGGGGATCACCGCGTTCCTGGTCCCCCGCGACCGCCCCGGACTCACCGGGTCCGCCCTCGACATGCTCTCCCCGCACCCCATCGGCACCCTGGAGTTCGACGGCGTGCCGGTGACCCGCGACGACGTGCTCGGAGAGCCCGACGCGGGCTTCCGGGTCGCGATGGACACCCTCAACCTCTTCCGCCCCAGCGTGGGCGCCTTCGCCGTCGGGATGGCCCGCGCCGCCCTCGACGCGACCCTGGAGCACACCGCCCGCCGCACCGCGTTCGGCGGCCCGCTGAGCGCCCTCCAGGCCGTCGCGCACCAGGTCGCGGAGATGGCCACCCGCACCGAGGCCGCCCGCCTCCTGGTGTACGCGGCGGCCGCGGCGTACGACGCGGGGGAGAGCGGCGTGCCGCGTCGGGCGGCCATGGCCAAGCTGTACGCCACCGAGACCGCGCAGTACGTGGTCGACGCCGCCGTCCAACTGCACGGCGCCCGCGCCCTGCGCCGCGGCCACCTCCTCGAACACCTCTACCGCGAGGTCCGCGCGCCCCGCGTCTACGAGGGGGCGAGCGAGGTGCAGCGCACCGTCATCGCCAAGGAGCTGTACCGGGCGGCCGCCCCGGACCGCGCTGGCCGCGTCCCCCCGGCCGCCGCGCCGGAGCCCGCCGCCCCGACCCAGGAGCCCTCCGCATGAGCCCGTCCCACCGGATCAACCCGCCCGAGCTGTCCCCGCCCACCGGCTTCTCGCACGCCGTCGTCGCCACCGGCGGCCACCTGGTCTTCCTCGCCGGGCAGACCGCCCTCGACCCGCGCGGCGGGGTCGTCGGGAAGACCCTGCCGGAGCAGTTCGCCACCGCCCTCGGCAATCTGCTCACCGCGCTCCACGCGGCCGGCGGCGCCCCCGCCGACCTGGCGCGGGTGACCGTCTACGCCACCGACGTCGCCGACTACCGGTCCCACGCCGCCGAACTGGGCCGGATCTGGCGCACGCTCGCGGGGCGCGACTACCCGGCGATGGCCGTCATCGGCGTGGCCCGGCTCTGGGACGAGCAGGCGCTGGTCGAGATCGACGGGGTCGCCGTACTGCCGTGAGGCGACGCCTCGCGCGGTGGCGGGGGAGGCGCGCTCCCCACCGGTCCGGGCGGTCTGCGGCGCGCCGGACGGGTTGAGCGGCCCGAGGGATATATGAGTATTCAGTGCCTTTCATCCCGGTTGCCCCACCCTCCCCTCCGGACCTCCAGCGGTGATCGCGCTCGTCGTCTGCCATTTCGCACTGGCGGCCTGCGCGGGCCCGCTGGTGCACCGGCTCGGCCGACGGGCCTTCGTGGTGCTCGCCCTGCCCCCGGCGGCCGCCGCCGTCTGGGCCCTCACCCGCTGGAACACCACCGCCTCCGGCGACGCGGTCACCTGGTCCTGGCAGTGGATTCCGGACTACGGCGTCTTCGTGGCCCTGCGCCTGGACGCGCTGGCCGAACTGATGGTGCTGCTCGCCGCCGGGATCGGCGCGCTGGTCCTGCTCTACTGCGCCTCGTACTTCACCGACGACACCCCGCAACTGGCCCGCTTCGCCGGCAACCTCCTCGCCTTCGCGGGCGCGATGCTCGCCCTCGTCCTCGCCGACGACCTGATCACGCTCTACGTGTTCTGGGAGCTGACCACGGTCTTCTCCTACCTGCTGATCGGCCACGGCAGCGAGCGCCGGCACAGCCGCCGCTCCGCCCTCCAGGCCCTCGTCGTGACCACGCTCGGCGGACTGGCCATGCTGGTCGGCTTCCTGATCCTCGGCCACGCCGCCGGGACCTACCGGATCTCCGCGATCGTCGCCGACCCGCCCGAGACCACCCTCGCCGTCTCCGTCGCCCTCGTCCTGGTCCTGTGCGGGGCCCTGTCGAAGTCCGCGATCTGGCCGTTCTCCATGTGGCTCCCGAACGCCATGGCCGCCCCGACGCCCGTCAGCGCCTACCTGCACGCCGCGGCGATGGTCAAGGCCGGGGTCTACCTGGTCGCCCGGCTGGCCCCCGCCTTCGCCGACGTCCCCGTCTGGCGACCCGTCGTCCTCGTCCTCGGCGGGGCGACCATGCTGCTGGGCGGCTGGCGGGCGCTGCGCCTGAACGACCTGAAGCTCGTCCTCGCCTACGGGACCGTCAGCCAGCTCGGCTTCCTCGTCCTGCTCTCCGGCGCCGGCAACCGGAACGCCGCGCTCGCCGCCGCCGCCATGACCCTCGGGCACGCCCTCTTCAAGGCGCCGCTCTTCCTCGTCACCGGCATCGTCGACCACGCGGCCGGCACCCGCGACCTGCGCCGGCTCTCCGGAGTGGGGCGCTCCCTGCCGTACGTCGCCGCCGTCGCCGCGCTCGCCGCCGCCTCCATGGCCGCCCTGCCGCCGCTGCTCGGCTTCGCCGCCAAGGAGAGCGCGTTCGACGCGCTGCTGCACGGCTCCACCGCCGACCGGTGGGCGCTGGCCGCCGTCGTCACGGGCTCCGCGCTGACCACCGCGTACACCCTGCGGTTCGTCTGGGGAGCGTTCGCCCGCAAGCCCGGCGTCCCCGACACCCCCGTCCACCGCGTCGGCGCCGCCTTCCTCGCCCCGCCCGCCCTGCTCGCCGTGCTCGGCCTGGTCCTCGGCCCCGGCGTCGGCTGGACCGACCGGCTGCTGGGCGCGTACGCGGACGCCTTCCCGGCCCCCGAGCACCCCTCCCACCTCGCCCTGTGGCACGGGTTCGGCGCCGCCCTGCTCCTGTCGGCCCTCGCCTGGGCCGCGGGCGCCGCCCTCTTCCTCGGCCGCACCACTGTCACCCGCCTCTCCCGCCGGATCGCCTGGCCCACCGCCGACAGCGTCTTCGGCCACCTGCTGCTCGGGCAGGAACGCCTCGCCCTCCAGGTCACCGGGTTCATGCAGCGCGGCTCCCTCTCGGTGTACCTGGCCACCACCCTGCTGGTCATGCTCGCCGGACAGCTCGCCGTCCTCCTCGTCGACCGGCCCTGGCGGGGAGCGGACCCGCCCCGCCTCTGGGACACCCCCCTCCAGGGCGCCGTCGCCGTGCTGACCTGTGCCGCCGCCCTGCTCTGCCTGACCGTGCGGCGGCGGATGAAGGCCGTCGTCCTCGCGGGCCTGACCGGGTACGGCGCGGCCCTGCTCTTCGTCGTGCAGGGCGCGCCCGACCTGGCGCTGACCCAGTTCTGCGTCGAGACGGTCGCGATGATCGTCTTCGTGCTGGTGCTGCGGCGGATGCCCGTCCACTTCCACGAGACCGTCAGCACCTGGCGGCGCGCGGCCCGCGTCCCGACGGCCCTCGCGGCGGCCGCCACCATCGGCGTCGTGGTGTGGGTCGCCGCGGCCGCGCGCACCGCCGAACCGGCCGGCGCCGCCATGGTCCGGGAGGTCGCCGACCACGGGCTCAAGGACGTCGTCGCCACCATCCTCGTCGACCTGCGGGCCTGGGACACGATGGGGGAGTCCGCCGTGCTCGCCGCCGCCGCGGTCGGCGTCACCAGCCTCATCTACCTGCACCGCCGCAGCGAGGGCGCCATGGCCCCGGAGGAGTTGCGGGGCCGCACCGCCTGGTCCCTCTCGGCGCACCACACCTCCCGGCTGCCGCAGGGCGACGACGCGGCCCCCGAGCGCGACTGGCTGGCCGCCGGCTCCACCCTCGCCCCCGAACACCGCTCGGTCGTCTTCGAGGTGGTGGCCCGCCTGCTGTTCCACCCGATCCTGGTCTTCTCGCTGTACCTGCTGTTCTGCGCCGAGAGCCTGCCGGGCGGCGGATTCGTCGCCGGACTCGTCGCCGGGATCGCCCTGATCATCCGCTACCTGGCGGGCGGCCGCTTCGAACTCGCGGAGGCGGCCCCCCTGCAACCCGGCCTCTTCACCGGCCTCGGGCTGTTCATCTCCACCGGGGTGGCCCTCCTCGGACTCTTGGACGGCACCGTCCTGCACGCCTTCACCCACCACGGGCGCCTGCCGGTCTTCGGCGACTACCACATGAGCACCCCGGTCCTCTTCGACTTCGGCGTCTACCTGCTGGTCCTCGGCGTCGTCCTGGACATCGTGCGGGCCCTCGGCGCGAAGGTGGACCGGCAGATCGAACGCGCGGCGGGCGTCCTGGCGCCCGAGGGCGGGCCCGAGGCGGGAGGGGTCGCACGATGACCGTCAGCGCCTCGCTCCTGGCCACCGCGGTGGTGCTCTGCGCCGTCGGCGGCATCCTGATGCTCACCCGTCCGCTGACCCGCATCCTGATCGGCGCCGTCGTCGTGGGCAACGGCATCAACCTCCTCGTCCTCGCCTCGACCGGCCGCGCGGGCGCCGAACCCCTGCTGTACGGGGTGGACCTGGACCGGATCACCGACCCGCTGCCCCAGGCCATCGCCCTCACCGCCATCGTCATCACCCTCGGCACCACCGCGTTCCTGCTCGCCATGGCCTACCGCAGCCACCAGATCACCGGCACCGACGAGGTCCACGACGACCTGGAGGACCGGCGCATCGTCCTGCGCGCCGAGGTGATGGGGGAGCGGGCCCAGTTGCGCGAGGAGTTCCGCTCGGGCGACGAGCCCACCGACGAGGAGCGCGAGCGCTACCGCGAGGAGCGCCGCAGACTCCGCGAACGGCTGCGCGCCGACCGCGCCCGCCAGGCCCGCGGCCGCGACGCCTCCGGCAACCTCTGGAACGACGTCCTGGGCGCGGACCCGCCGGAGGACGAACGCGGCGGCGACGCCAAGGCCGACGACCGCTACCCCCGCGACCGAGGAGCCACCGGATGAACGCGCTCGTCCCGCTGCCGGTGCTGCTGCCGCTGTGCGCCACCGGCCTGAGCCTCGCCTTCGGCACCCGGCTCCAGCGCTTCCAGCGCTTCATCAGCGTCGCCGTGCTCACCGCCGTCACGGCGCTCTCGGTGATCCTGATGATCGCCGCCGACCGGGAGGGCCCGCTCTCGGTCCACCTGGGGGACTTCGCCCCGCCGCTCGGCATCACCCTGGTCGCGGACCGGCTGACCGGGCTGATGCTCACCGTCTCGTCGGCCGTCACGCTCTGCGTGCTGGTCTACTCCCTCGGCCAGGGCATGACCGACCGGGACAAGGAGACCCCGCTCGCCGTCTTCCACCCCGCCTACCTCATCCTCGTCGCCGGGGTCTCCTGCACCTTCCTCGCGGGCGACCTCGTCAACCTCTACGTCGGCTTCGAGATCATGCTCGTCGCCAGCTTCGTCCTGCTCACCCTCGGCGGCACCGGCCCCCGGATGCGGGCGGGCTCCACGTACGTGATCATCTCGCTGTTCTCCTCGATGCTCTTCCTCACCGCTATCGCCATGACCTACGCGGCCGCCGGCACCGCCAACTTCGCCCAGCTCGCCCAGCGCCTGCCGGACCTCCCCATCGGCGTGCAGACCCTGATCGAGGCGATGCTGATCACCGTCTTCGCGATCAAGGCCGCCGTCTTCCCCGTCGCCGCCTGGCTGCCCGACTCGTACCCGACCGCGCCCGCGCCCGTCACCGCCGTCTTCGCCGGCCTCCTCACCAAGGTCGGCGTGTACTGCATGGTGCGCGCCGAGACGCTGCTCTTCCCCGGCAACCGCCTCGGCGGCCTGCTGATGGCCGTCGCCCTGGCCTCGATGGTCGTCGGCATCCTCGGGGCGGTCGCCCAGACCGACCTGAAGCGGCTGCTCTCCTTCACCCTGATCAGCCACATCGGCTACATGGTCTTCGGTCTCGGCCTCGGCACGCGCCTGGGGTACGGCGGGGCCATCGTGTACGTCGCCCACCACATCACCGTCCAGACGACCCTGTTCCTCGTCGCCGGGCTCATCGAGCGCCGCGGCGGCACCACGGAGCTGACCCGGCTCGGCGGCCTGGCCAGAGCCGCCCCCCTGCTCGCGGTGCTGTTCTTCGTCCCCGCGATGAACCTCGCCGGCATCCCCCCGCTGTCCGGCTTCATCGGCAAGCTCGGCCTGATGCGCGCGGGCGTCGCGGACGGCGGCGGCTGGGCCTGGGTCCTGGTCGCCGGCTCGGCGGCCACCAGCCTCCTGACGCTGTACGTGGTCGCCAAGGTGTGGAATCTGGCGTTCTGGCGTGCCTCCCCGCCCGGCCTGGCGGCCGCCGGCACGGTCCTGGAGTCCGGCGACGACAGCGAGGACGACTCCGACGCGGGCCCCGACCGCATCCCCGGCACCGGCGACGAGCCCGTGGGACCGCGGGGCCGGCCCGAGGGGCGGGCGGCCGCCGCGACGCTGCGCGTCCGATCCGTCACCACCACCAGCCGGCTGCCCCACCCCATGACCGCGGCCACCGCGGCGACGGTCGCGCTGGGCCTCGCCTTCACGGTCTTCGCCGCCCCCTTCACCTCCTACACCGACCGCGCGGCCGCCGAGATCCTCCAGCGGACGCCCTACATCCAGGAGGTGCTGGGCGGATGAGGCGCATCCTCGGGCTGTCGTTCCGCGCCGCCGACCTCCCCCCGCTGAGCTGCGAGTTCGGCAAGGGGCGCAAGCGGGTCCTGGACCTGCCGCTGATCTGCTGGCTCACCTTCATCTGGGTGCTGCTCTGGTCCACCCTGACCTGGGCCAACGTGCTGACCGGCCTGGTCGTCTCGGTCGCCGTCTGCCTCGCCTTCCCGCTGCCGCGGGTCGACCTCGGACTGCGGCTGCACCCCTGGGGCATCCTCTGCCTGGCCGGCTACCTCTTCTACGACATGTACACCTCGGCGGTGAAGGTCACCGGGCAGACCTTCGCCGGCCTGCCCCACCGGGCCGCCGTCATCGCGGTCCCGCTGCGCTGCCGCAGCGACCTGATGCTCGCCGCCACGGCCGTCGCCGTCTCCAACGTGCCCGGAGGCTCCATCGTCGAGGTGCGCCGGGCCACCGCCACCGTCTTCGTCCACGTCCTGGACGCCGACCGGCCCGAGGAGTTGGACGCCGCGCGCCGCTCGGTGTGGCGCGTGGAGGAGTTGACCGTACGGGCCTTCGGCACCGCCGACGAGATCGCCCGCGTCGCCGAACCGCCGCCACCGCCCCAGCTCAGCACCGCGAGGACGGGACCATGAGCGCACCCGAACAGGTCGACCGCGTCCTGCTGACCGCCGCCGCCGTACTGATCCTCCTCGCCGGGGGCCTCCTGCTGGCCCGCATCTGGCGCGGTCCCTCCATGCTCGACCGGGCGATCTCGCTGGACGTCATCGCCGCCCTGATCATCGGCGGCCTCGGCGTCAAGTCCGCCTTCGCGCGCGACCCCTTCTACTTCTCGATCATGCTGGTGCTGGCGTTCCTCGGGTTCACCGGGTCGGTGGGCATCGCCCGCTTCATCGCCGTACGCGACCGGCCCCGCCCGCCCCGTTCCGACGACGCCCGGGAGGGTCCGCGGTGAACGTCTGGCTCCAGATCGTCGACACCGCCGGCGCCGCCCTGATCCTCCTCGGCGCCGCGATCTGCCTGCTCGGGGTGGTCGGCATGATCCGGCTGCCCGACGTCCTCGCCCGCAGCCACGCGGCGACCAAACCCCAGACCCTGGGCGTCATCCTGGTGCTGGCCGGGGTCGCGCTGCGGCTGCGCAGCGGGATGGACCTCGCCACCCTCGCCCTCGTCGCCTTCTTCCAGATGCTCACCGGCCCGGTCGCCTCGCACCTGGTCGCCCGCGCCGCGTACCGCACCGGCCAGATCGAGCACCGCGACCTGCTCTTCGACGAACTCGACGAGCAGCTCACCGACCGCGAGCGGTCCGAGCAGCGGCCCGACGCGGGGCGGTGACGGCCGCCGCGCGATCGCCTAGGGTCGGGAGTTCGCGCACACCGAGCGGGAACGAGGGGATCATGGCGGACGGAACGGTCACGGCGGTCAGCAGCAGCGGCTCCCACACGTTCGGCAAGGCGAACCGGGACAGCCTCACCCTGCTCGCCGGCCTCGGAGTGGAGGGGGACGCCCACGCGGGGGAGACGGTCAAGCACCGCTCCCGCGTGGCGCAGGACCCCACCCAGCCCAACCTGCGCCAAGTGCACCTGATCCACGCGGAGTTGTTCACCGAGCTGGCCGACGCCGGATACACCGTCGAGCCCGGACAGCTCGGCGAGAACGTCACCACGCGGGGCGTCGACCTCCTCGCGCTCCCCACCGGCGCACTGCTGCGGATCGGTGACGAGGCCGTGGTCGAGGTCACCGGCCTGCGCAACCCCTGCGGGCAGATCGAGGTCTTCCGGGAAGGGCTCCTCAAGCAGGTCGTGGGCCGGGACGAGTCCGGCGCCGTCGTGCGCAAGGCCGGGGTCATGAGCGTGGTGCGCCAGGGCGGGGTGATCCGCCCCGGCGACACGGTGCGCGCCGAACTCCCCGCACTGCCGCACCGCCCGCTGGAACGGGTCTGACCGCCCGCAGCGCACCGTCCGTCCCGGACGGCCGTCCGCCGACCCGGCCGCGCGTGCCATGATGCGCACCATGTCGGACGCTGGGGGGCGGATGGAAGGCACGGACACGGTGCTGCGCGCGCTGCGCGGCGCGCAGAAGAGCGCCAAAGGGGTCTCGCTCTACTCGCGGTACGTGAACCGCCCGGCCGGGCGGCTGCTGGCCGCGGCGGCGTACCGCCTGGGACTGACGCCCAACCAGGTCACGGTGGTCAGCGCGCTGTTCACGTACGGCGCGCTGGCCTGCGTCGCCCTCGTCGAGCCGTCGTGGGGGCTCGCGGCCGGGGTCTACGCCGCCCTCGCCGCGGGCTTCGCCTTCGACTCCGCCGACGGCCAGCTCGCCCGGCTCACCGGCGGGGGCGGCCCGGACGGCGAATGGCTGGACCACGTCGTGGACTGCGGGAAGCTGCTCCTCGTCCACACCGCCGTCCTGATCTCCTTCCACCGCTTCGGCGACCTGCCCTCCGGCGCCTGGCTGCTGGTGCCGCTGGGCTTCCAGTTCGCCGCCGTGCTGACGTTCTGCGCGGGACTGCTGCGCGAACAGCTCGGCAGGGCGGCGGCGTCCGGCGGGGTGCGGGCCCCGGCGGACACGGCGCCGCCCTCCCGGCTGCGGGCCGTGGCGCTGCTGCCCGCCGACTACGGCGTCTTCTGCCTGGTCTTCCTGCTGCTCGGCGCGCCCGCGGCCTTCCGCGCCGGGTACGCCGCCCTCGCGGTGGTGCACGCCCTGTTCCTGGCGGCCTTCCTCGCCAAGTGGTTCAGGGAGCTGAGAGCGCTCCGGGCCGGTTGACCAGCACCTCCAGCGCCCGGCGCAACTGGGTGCTGGAGGTGTGCACGGTGTACGGGAAGTAGACGACCTCGACGCCCAGCTCCGCGAAGTCGCGCTCCAGCCTCTCCCCCTTGTCCGTGCCCCGCCAGTCGTCGCCCTTGAAGATCACGTCGAACCGGACCTGCTGCCAGGTCTCGACCTTGTCCGGTACGGTCTCCACGAACGCGGCGTCCACGAACCGCACGCTGCGGACGATCTCCAGCCGCTCGCGCAGCGGGATCACGGGCGTGTGGCCCTTGGCGAGCGCGGCCATCTCGTCCGAGACGACCCCCGCGACCAGGTAGTCGCACTGGCTGCGGGCGTGCCGCAGGATGTTCAGGTGACCCACGTGGAACAGGTCGTACACTCCGGGCGCGTACCCCACCCTGTGCTGCGCCATCCGTATCTCCCCCCGCGGTGAACCTGACCGGCGATGCTCCAACGACCCTACTGTGAAGAACACTTGTGCAAGCCGTGAACGGATAAGCTCGACGGGTGCCGCTCCCCGGTGGGGGCGGCGACCGTCGTGGGGAAGGCGATCGTCCGATGTCCGATGTCGCAGGGCCCGAGCCGCTGCAGAACCGCCGTCTCCTGGTGGTGTCGACCAACTACGCACCGGAGGTCACGGGCATCGGCCCGTACGCCGCCCAACTCGCCGAGCACTGGGCCGCGTCGGGCGCACGCGTCGACGTGCTCGCCGGGCTGCCGCACTACCCGTCCTGGCGGGTGGAGCGCGGCTACCGGGGCGTGTGGCGCACGGTGGAGATACGCGGCGGCGTCGCCGTCCACCGCCGCCGCCACTACGTGCCGACCCGGCAGAGCGCCCTGCGCCGCGCGGCGTTCGAGGCCAGCGTCCTCGCCACCGGGCTCTTCGCCCCGCCCGCCGGCCGACCGGACGCCGTCGTCGCCCAGACGCCCAGCCTCGCGGGCGGCGTGATCGGAGCCCGCCTCGCCCGCCGCCACCGCGTCCCCTACCTCCCCGTCGTCCAGGACCTGATGGCCGCCGCCGCCGCGCAGAGCGGCATCCGGGGCGGCGGCCGGGCCGCCGCCCTCGCCGCCGCCGCCGAGCGCCACGCCCTGCGCGGGGCCGCCCTCGTCGGCGTCATCCACGAGAGCTTCGTCCCCGGCGTGACCGCCCTCGGCGTGGACCCCGGCCGCATCCGCCTGGTCCCCAACTGGACCCATGTGCAGGGCCCCACCGCCGACCGGGCCGCCACCCGCGCCCGGCTGGGCTGGGGCGAGGGCGTCCCCGTCCTGCTGCACTCCGGCAACATGGGCCTCAAGCAGGGGCTCGACGTCCTCGTGGAGACCGCCCGCCTGGCGCCGGACCTCCGCGTGGTCCTGATGGGCGACGGCAACCAGCGCGACGCCCTGCGCGCCCGCGCGGCGGGGCTGCCCAACGTGGACTTCCTGGAGCCCGCCGGGGCCGAGGAGTTCACCGACGTCCTCGCCGCCGCCGATGCCCTCGCCGTCACCCAGCGCGCCTCCGTCCTCGACATGAGCGTGCCCTCCAAGCTCACCTCGTACTTCGCCGCCGGACGCCCCGTGGTCGCCTCCGTCGCCGACGGGGGCGGCACCGCCGACGAGGTCCGCCGTTCCGGGGCCGGGGTCCTCGTCGCCCCCGAGGACCCCGCCGCCCTCCTGGCGGCCGTACGGGGGCTCGCCGCCGACCCGGCCGCCGCGGACGCGCTCGGGGCCCACGGGCCCCGGTACGTCGAACGCCACCTGAGCAGCGCGGCGGGCCTGGCCCGCTTCGACGCCCTGCTCGCCGAGATCCTGCAGGACGCGACGGAAAGCCGCCACCGATGACCCAGCCCAGCCGCACCCTGGACGACCAGGACGAACCGGCGCTCCTCCGCGACCAGTTCCGCCAACTCCTGCGCTACCGGCCGCTGCTGGCCACCGGAGTCGCCATCGGCCTGCTCGGCGGCGGCTATCTGGCCCTCAGCGGCGAGGAGGTCTACACCGCCACCGGCGAAGTGCAGGTCCGCTCCGCCACCGCCGACCCCTTCGCCACCGGCGCCTCCGCCGACAAGGGCATCAACATCGGCTCCGAGCGCCAGACCGCCGTCAGCGACACCGTCGGCGCCCTCGCCGCCGACACCCTCCGCGACCAGGGCGACGCCGTCGCCGCCCGCACGCTCCTGGCCGGGCTCCAGGTCACCAACCCGCCCAACACGCTCACCCTGCGCTTCGCCTACACCGGGGCCGCCCCCGAGCAGGCCCGCGCCCGCGCCGAAGCCCTCGCCAACGCCTACCTGACCCACCGCAAGGCGCGCACCGAGGACAGCATCAAGAACATGGCGGACGGCTACCGGGCGCAGCTCCACCCGCTGGAGGACAAACGCGATCTGCTGGAGGACCAGATCGGCGCCACCGCGGCGGACGACGTCAGCAGCGCCCGTGCCAACATCATCGTCGCCATATCGGAACTGACCCGCAAGATCTCCGAGTTGAACGCGCTGGACACCACCCCCGGCTACCTCAACAAGAAGCCCGTCGCCCCCACCGAGCCCGCAGGCGCCGGCCTGCCCCTGCTGCTCGGCCTCGGCGGCGTCGTCGGCATCGCCCTCGGACTCCTGCTCTCCTGGGTCCGCCTCGTCTTCGACCCCGCCGTGCGCTCCACCCGCGAACTGGTCCGCTCGCTCGGCGCACCGCTGCTCGGGACCCTCCCCCGCGAGCGCACCGCCCAGCCGGGCCTCCTCGCCATCGGCCGGGGCTCCTCCCGGCTCGCGGAGGAGTACCGGGCGGTCGCCTTCCGGCTCGCCTACGACCCGTCGTTCGCCGAGAGCCGCCGCCTGCTGGTCACCTCCCCGCGCGGCGACAACGCGGCGGCGGCAGCGGCGGCCGCCAACCTGGCCGCCGCCTTCGCCGAGATGGGCCGCGAGGTGCTGCTGATCGAGGCCGACCTGCGCACCCCCTCCCTCGCCCGCGAGCTGGGGCCCGCCGCCCCCGAGGCGCGCCCGCCGCACTGGGCCGCCGACGAGGGCCGCCGCGCATGGCCCGCCGGCGGCCGCCGCAACGTGGACGTCCCCGGCTCGGGGGCCTTCGCCCTGGTCCCCGGCGTCACGGTCGACAACGTCCCGCGCGCCCTCACCTCCCCGCCCGTCGGCCGCATCGTCGCGGAGGCGGACCGGCCCGGCGGCGTCGTCATCGTGCTCGCCCCGCCCGTGCTGTCCTACGCGGACGCGGTCGCCCTGGTCGACCGGGTGGAGGGCGTCATGATCGTCTGCGACCCCCGCCAGGTCCACCGCAGCGACCTGGAGCGCATCCGGGAGATCATCGGCGCCTCCGGAGGCCACGTCCTCGGCGCGCTGCTCCACCCGAGCCGGGGCCGGGCCTGGCGCCCGGAGCGCCGTACCGCGCCCTCCCGCCGCCGCCCCGGGGGGGGGGCCCCGGCGGGCGCCGGCGGGCCCGAACGGAATCGTGACCCCCCCCCGAACCCCCGGCTGGGTACAAGCAACCTTTCCCCCGCACCCCCCGCGCGCTCGTTGAGGA
>NZ_JBVJCD010000015.1:88072-104139 GCF_055588985.1 Streptomyces sp. NPDC041970 | reverse complement strand
CCCCCCCCCCCCCCCCCCCCCCCCCCCCCCCCCCCCCCCCCCCCCCCCCCCCCCCCCCCCCCCCCCCCCCCCCCCCCCCCCCCCCCCCCCCGCCGTGTGTGACGCTGCTTCCATGTCTGTCGCGCGTGACCTGCGCCTGCTGCTGCGCCTGCGGAACTTCCGGCGGCTCCTCACCGTGCGGCTCCTGTCCCAGTCCGCCGACGGCGTCTACCAGGTCGCCCTCGCCGCGTACGTCGTCTTCTCCCCGGAGAAGCAGACCTCGCCCGCCGCCATCGCCTCCGCGATGGCCGTGCTCCTCCTCCCGTACTCCCTGATCGGCCCCTTCGCCGGAGTGCTGCTCGACCGCTGGCCCCGCCGCCAGGTCTTCCTCTACGGCAACCTCCTGCGGGCCTCTCTCGCCTGCTGCACGGCACTGCTGATCCTCGCGACGGCGCCCGACTGGCTCTTCTACGCCTCCGCCCTCTGCGTCACCGCCGTCAACCGGTTCGTCCTGGCCGGCCTCTCGGCGGCGCTGCCGCGCGTGGTCGACGACGAGCGCCTCGTCGTCGCCAACTCGATCTCCCCGACCGCGGGGACCCTGGCCGCCACCGCGGGAGGCGGGCTCGCCTTCCTCGTACGGCTGGTGGCCGACGGCTCCGACGCGGCGGTCGTCCTGCTGGGGGCGGCCCTCTACCTGCTGTCCGCCCTGGCGTCGCTCCGCCTGCCGCGCGCGCTCCTGGGGCCCGACCCCGGCGGGAGTCCGGTGCCCTTGCGGGCGGCTCTGGCGGTCACGGCGCGCGGGCTGGTCGCCGGGCTGCGCCACCTGGCGCGCCGCCCGCACGCCTCCGGGGCTCTGGCCGCCATGACCGTGCTCCGCTTCTGCTACGGCGCGCTCACCGTGGTGGTGCTCATGCTGTGCCGGTACGCCTGGTCGGACACGGAGTCCGACGGGCTGGCCCTGCTCGGACTGGCCGTGGGGGCGTCCGGCGCGGGGTTCTTCGTCGCCGCCGCGCTCACCCCGTGGGCCGTGGAGCGGCTCGGGCGGTACGGCTGGATCGTGGCCTGCGCCGGGACCGCTGCGGTGCTGGTGCCCGCCCTGGGGCTCTCCTTCGCCCTCCACCCGATGCTGATCGCCGCGTTCGTCCTCGGCGTCGTGACGCAGGGCGCGAAGATCGCGACGGACACGGTCGTCCAGACCTCGGTCGACGATTCCTTCCGCGGCCGGGTCTTCTCGCTCTACGACGTGCTCTTCAACGTGTCGTTCGTGGGTTCGGCGGGCGTAGCGGCCCTGATGCTCCCCCCGGACGGCAGATCCGCCACTGTGCTCGGGGCCGTGGCGGCGCTGTACGCCGGCGTCGCGGTGGCCCTGTCCCGTCGCCGCCGCACGGACCTCGCGCGGTGATCGCCCATCGACGCGCTGAGGGGCGATGTTTCACGTGAAACATCGCCCCTCAGCACCCCGCGGCAGGCGATGTTTCACGTGAAACACCACGCCGCCGGACTCAGCCCTGCTGGGCCCACCACTCCTTGAGCGCCGCCACCGCGGCGTCCCGCTCCAGGGGGCCGCGCTCCAGACGCAGCTCCAGCAGGAAGGCGTACGCCTCGCCGATCACCGGGCCGGGTCCGACGTCGAGGACCTGCATGATCTCGTTGCCGTTCAGGTCGGGGCGGATGGAGCTCAGCTCCTCCTGCTCCCGCAGCAGGGCGATGCGCTCCTCCAACCCGTCATAGGTGCGGGAGAGCGCGTTCGCCTTGCGCTTGTTCCGTGTCGTGCAGTCCGACCGGGTCAGCTTGTGGAGGCGTTCGAGGAGAGGCCCGGCGTCGCGCACATAGCGGCGCACCGCAGAGTCGGTCCACTCGCCGTCGCCGTAGCCGTGGAAGCGCAGGTGGAGTTCCACCAGCTTCGCCACGTCCTTGACCAGGTCGTTGGAGTACTTCAGTTCGGTCATGCGCTTCTTGGCCATCTTCGCGCCCACCACCTCGTGGTGGTGGAAGGAGACACGGCCGTCCTTCTCGAAGCGGCGCGTCCGCGGCTTGCCGATGTCGTGGAGCAGCGCGGCGAGGCGCAGCACCAGATCGGGGCCGTCCTCCTCCAGGTCGATGGCCTGCTCCAGGACGGTCAGCGAGTGCTCGTAGACGTCCTTGTGACGGTGGTGCTCGTCACTCTCCAGCCGCAGAGCGGGAAGCTCGGGCAGCACGTGGTCGGCGAGCCCGGTGTCCACGAGGAGACCCAGGCCCTTGCGGGGGTGCGGGGAGAGCAGCAGCTTGTTCAGCTCCTCGCGGACCCGCTCGGCGGACACGATCTCGATCCGCGCGGCCATCTCCGTCATCGCGGTCACGACGTCGGGGGCGACCTCGAAGTCGAGCTGCGCGGCGAACCTGGCCGCGCGCAACATGCGCAGCGGGTCGTCGGAGAAGGACGCCTCGGGCGTTCCCGGCGTGCGCAGCACCCGGTCGGCCAAGTCCTTCAGACCGTCGTGCGGATCGACGAACGCCTTCTGCGGAAGGGCCACGGCCATCGCGTTGACCGTGAAGTCGCGGCGTACGAGATCGTCCTCGATGGAGTCGCCGTAGGAGACCTCCGGCTTGCGCGAGGTCCTGTCGTACGCCTCCGACCGGTAGGTCGTGACCTCGATCTGGTAGCCGTCCTTCTGCGAGCCGACGGTGCCGAAGGCGATGCCGACCTCCCACACCGCGTCGGCCCACGGCCGGACGATCTTGAGCACGTCCTCGGGGCGGGCGTCGGTGGTGAAGTCCAGGTCGTTCCCGAGCCGGCCCAGCAGCGCGTCGCGGACCGATCCCCCGACCAGCGCGAGGTGGAACCCGGCCTCCTCGAATCGACGGGCGAGGTCGTCGGCGACCGGGGAGACCCGGAGCAGCTCACTCACCGCGCGGTGCTGCACCTGGCTCAGTGCACTGGCGTTCTCTTCGTTGGCGTTCGGCACAACAGAAAAGGGTACGTGCCCGGACCGGCCGAGGCGTCACGGTTTGCCGGGGCCCGCGGACCGCCCGCGATCATGTGGCGCGGACCCCAGCACTCCGGCCCGGCGCACCTCGTTACCATGCGGGGACGCAGGATCGACAACGACCGACAGAACCTGACGACGACGAGGGACGGGTACGCGCGTGGCCGAGGCGGCAGACTTCCAGGAGACGCGTCCCTCTCCTGCCCGCCGGTGGCTGCGGCGCACCGCCTCCGCGGTGCTCGGAGCGCCCCTGCTGACCGGCCTGCTGGCCGTTCCGGCCGCCGAGGCCGCGGAACCCGCCAAGGCCCCCACGGGCTCCCGTACGGTCGACGTGTCCCTGAACACCCTCTCCCCGAGCGTCCCCTCGGAGAACGACACCCTGACGATCGCCGGGACCCTGACCAACCAGGGCGCGGAGACGATCAGCAGCGCCGAGGTCGATCTCCGGGTCGGGCCCCGGCTCTCCGGCCGGGGAGAGGTCGACGACGCCGCCAAGCGCACGAAATACGTACCCGGCGTCGACGCCGAGGCCCTCGGCGGGAAGTACACGGTGAAGTTCCCCAAGCTCCGCAGGGGGATCAGTCAGGACTTCACGCTCTCCGTGCCCGTCGACAAGCTGGGTCTGGACGATCCGGGCGTCTACCAGGTCGGCGTCTCGGTCTCCGGCCGCACCGCCACCGACCGCTACGAACAGGTGCTGGGCATCGAGCGCTCGTTCCTCCCCTGGCAGCCGGAGGCGAGCGGGAGCAGGACCAAGCTCACCTTCCTGTGGCCGTTGATCGCCTCCCCGCACGTCACCGCGGAGACGCGCTCGGACGAACAGCAGACGCCCGTGTTCACCGACGACGCCCTGGCGAAGGAGCTGGCGCCCGGCGGCCGACTGGAGCAGTTGGTCTCCCTGGGCAGCCGGTACCCGGTAACCTGGGTCGTCGATCCGGACCTGCTGGCGAGCGTCGCCGCGATGGCCGGGAGGTACGAGGTCGAGTCGGGGGACACGACCGTGCCGGGGAAGAGCCAGGCCGTCGCCAAGCAGTGGCTCACCGCCCTGGAGAAGGTGGTGGAGGACGGAAAGGTGATCGCGCTGCCGTTCGCCGACCCCGACCTCGCCTCCATCGCGCACCGCGGCACGACCGTCTCGGGCACGCTCAGCCATCTGCAGACCGCCTCCACGGTGGCCGCCACCACGGTGGAGACCATCCTCCACGTGAAGCCGTCCACCGACTTCGCCTGGCCCGTGAACGGCGCCGTGGACCCCTCGATCGTCGATGTGGCGACCTCCGCCGGGGCCCACAACGTGATCGCCCGCAGCGACAGCTTCCGGGAAGCGGGGCGGCTGCCGTACACCCCGACCGCGGCCCGGCCGATCGGCGGGGGCACCACCGCGGTCGTCGCCGACGCCCGGCTGTCGACCCTGTTCGACCGCGACATGTCCAGGGCGGAGGCCTCCACCCGCGCGGTGCAGAAGTTCCTCGCCCAAACCCTCTCGGTGACCGAGCAGGCGCCGGACAACGAGCGCAGCATCGTCGTGGCGCCGCCCCGGATGCCGACCGCCGCCCAGGCCCAGACGATGGCCCGCGCCCTGGAGGGGCTGACGGGCAACCGCTGGACGCAGCCGCTCGACCTGGTCGCCGCCGCCGAGGTGAAGCCGGACCCCCGAGCGACCACCAAGGTCCCCAGGTCCTCCGCGTACCCGAAGAAGCTCCGCACCCAGGAGCTGCCCACTCAGGCGTTCCAGGACATCCGGAGCACCCAGGGGTCGCTCGACGGCTTCCAGACCATCCTCACGCAGCCCGAACGCGTGGTGACGCCCTTCGGCAACGCGGTCAACCGCTCGATGTCGACCTCCTGGCGGGGCCGGCCCCTGGAGGCCCAGCAGTACCGGGACGACGTCGGCGGATATCTGCGGGGCCTCACCAACGAGGTCCAGCTCATCGAGAAGTCGGACGTGACCCTCTCCGGGCGCAGCGCGACGATCCCGGTGACGGTGCAGAACAAGCTGGTCCAGGGCGTCGACCGGCTGGTCCTCCGGCTGACCTCGGACAACATCCGGCTCAAGTTCAACGACGACGGGAACATGGCCGAGCTGCCGGTCAGCATCGCGGGCGGGCACAGCCAGTCGGTCAAGTTCGACACGGCGACCAGCGCCAACGGCCGGGCCCGTGTCACCGCCCGGCTGTTCACCGAGGACGGCACCCCGTACGGCGAGGAGATGACCTTCACCGTGAAGGTCTCCGAGGTGACGCCCACCGTGCTGCTCGTGATCGCCGGCGGCCTGCTGCTCCTGGTGCTGGCGGGCGTCCGGATGTACACCCACCGCAAGCGGGCCGTGGCAAGCGACACGGCGGACGGCGCCGGCGGCGAACCCGAGCAGCCGAGTGACCCGGCACCGGACACCGGTCCGGAAAGCGGGGCCCCGTCGGCAACGGGTGAGAAAGTGGACCGTTGAGCGATGTCTGTCGTGGCCGGTCGGCCGGGGACGATGAGGTAGGGGTTTCGATGAACGCGCCGTACGACGGTGACCGCGGACAGGGCGCGGGCGGAGCAGCCTATCCGGGCGGTCCGCCTGTTCCTCCTCCGGACCCGGCCCAGGGCGGCACGGTTCCTCCGGACCCGTATCTCCAGCACGCCTACGAGGACGATCCCTACCGGGCCCACGACCTGACCGCCCAGGACCCGGTGGGCGAGGCCCTCTACGACCGGGCCTCGCACCCCCCGCCGCCCCCCGGCGCCTATCAGGAGCCGCAGCCGCTCTACCAGCAGCCGCCGCCCGCCCCGTACGCCCCCGATCCGCGCATCTGGGCCCAGACCCCACCGCCCGAACCCTCCGGCCCCTCCCGGCACCTCCCGTACGGCGACCACCCGGCGACCACCCAGTTCGTCGGCGTCGACGACCTGGTCACCCGGGCGTCGGACGACCGGGGGGAGACGGACGCCTTCGCCCACCTCTTCCGGGACCAGGAAGGATCGGGACGCCCCCCCGGGCCGCCCGCGCCCCCGGCGGCCCCCGAGCCCGCCCCCGCGCCGCCGCCCGCCAAGAGCGGCGGCAAGGTCTCCGGGCTCCTCAAGTCCAGCGCCGTCATGGCGGCCGGCACCCTCGTCTCGCGGCTCACCGGATTCGTCCGGTCGCTGGTGATCACCGCCGCGCTCGGCGCCGCGATGCTCGGTGACAGCTTCACCATCGCGTACACCCTGCCGACGATGATCTACATCCTCACCGTCGGCGGCGGCCTCAACTCGGTCTTCGTCCCCCAGCTCATCCGGGCCATGAAGGACGACGACGACGGCGGCGAGGCCTTCGCCAACCGCCTGCTGACCCTCGTGATGGTCGCGCTCGGACTGATCGTCGCCCTCGCGGTCTTCGCCGCTCCGACGCTCATCCACATGCTGTCGCCCACGATCGCGAACGACGTCGCCGCCAACAGCGTCGCCGTCACCTTCGCCCGCTACTGCCTGCCCACCATCTTCTTCATGGGCGTGCACGTGGTGATGGGCCAGATCCTCAACGCCCGCGGCAAGTTCGGCGCGATGATGTGGACCCCGGTCCTGAACAACATCGTCATGATCACCACGTTCGGACTGTTCATCTGGGTCTACGGCACCTCCGCCGAGTCGCAGATGGGCGTGGACACCATCCCGCCGGAGGGCATCCGGCTGCTCGGCCTCGGCACCCTGCTCGGGCTGGCCGTCCAGTCGCTCGCGATGATCCCCTACCTGCGCGAGACGGGCTTCCGCTTCCGCCCGCGCTTCGACTGGCGGGGCCACGGGCTCGGCAAGACGGTCAAGCTGGCCAAGTGGACCGTGCTGTTCGTCCTGGCCAACCAGGCAGGGGTCCTGGTCGTCACCCAGCTCTCCACAGCGGCCGGCAAGGCCTCGGGCCACGACGGCACCGGCTTCCTCGCCTACTCCAACGCCCAGCTCATCTGGGGGATGCCGCAGGCCATCATCACCGTCTCCGTCATGGCCGCGCTGCTGCCCCGCATCTCCCGCGCCGCCCACGACGACGATCCGGGCGCGGTCCGCGACGACCTCTCGCAGGGGCTGCGCAACTCGGCCGTCGCCATCGTCCCGGTGGCCTTCTCCTTCCTGGCGCTCGGCCTGCCGATGTGCACCCTCCTCTACGCCTCCAGCGGCGCCGAGGCCGCCCGGTCCATGGGCTTCATCCTCATGGCCTTCGCGCTCGGGCTGATCCCGTACTCCGTGCAGTACGTCGTGCTCCGCGGCTTCTACGCCTACGAGGACACCCGCACCCCCTTCTACAACACCGTCATCGTGGCCGCCGTCAACGCCGCCGCCTCCGCACTCTGCTACGTCGTCCTGCCCGCCCGCTGGGCCGTCGTCGGCATGGCCTTCTCCTACGGCCTGGCCTACGCGGTCGGCGTCGGCGTCGCCTGGCGCCGCCTGCGCAACCGGCTGGGCGGCGATCTGGACGGAGCGCACATCGTGCGCACGTACGCCCGTCTCTGCATGGCCGCGGTGCCCGCCGCCCTGGTCGGCGGCGGGGTCGGGTTCGGGATCCTGGAGCTTCTGGGATCCGGCGCCCTCGGCTCGTTGATCGCGCTGGTCTGCGGTGGCGTCCTCCTGATGGGCACCTTCTTCGTCGCGGCGAAGAAGATGCGCATCGAAGAGGTCAACGGCCTGGTCGGGATGGTCCGGGGACGGCTCGGACGCTGAATGAGCCCCCTGCCGCACAACCATCGCCGGACACCGCGTGTCGTGCATAGCGCCGGAGTGTGGGCACAATTGGCGTGACTGTGCAGAGCTGGCTGGCATCGCGCAACGGATGGGGAGGCAGGAACGACGGTGGCGGAACGTAGCACGGCTGCCGTCGACGTGGCCGACAACGGCGGCGGCGAGCCGCCGACCGCCAAGGCGGACGGGGCCACGACCGACGGGACGGCGCAAGCCGAGAAGACCAAGGGCGCGAGCCCCCAGGACGCCGACCGCGGGCGGGAGCGCTCCGAAACCGTTCCGGCGACGCCCGACCTGCACAGCGGCCACAAGCTCGCCGGGCGCTACCGCCTGGAGGAGTGCGTCACGCGCCTGGACGGGTTCAGCAGTTGGCGGGCGGTCGACGAGAAGCTGCGCCGCGCGGTCGGCGTCCACCTGCTGCCCGCCGACCACCCGCGAGCCCGCTCGGTGCTGGCCGCGGCCCGCTCGTCGGCCCTGCTCGGCGATCCCCGCTTCGTCCAGGTGCTGGACGCCGTCGAGGAGGACGACCTCGTCTACGTCGTCCACGAGTGGCTCCCCGACGCCACCGAGCTCACCGCTCTGCTCGCCGCCGGGCCGATGGAGGCCCACGACGCCTACCAGCTCGTCAGCCAGCTCTCCCAGGCGATGGCCGCCGCCCACCGCGAGGGGCTGGCCCATCTGCGCCTGACCCCCGGTGCGGTACTGCGCAGCTCCACCGGCCAGTACCGCATCCGCGGCCTCGCCGTGAACGCCGCCCTGCGCGGCATCACCGCCGAGCGCCCGCTCCGTACGGACACCGAGGCCATCGGCGCGCTCCTGTACGCCGCGCTGACCCACCGCTGGCCGTACGAGAACGACGCCTACGGACTCGCCGGCCTGCCCAAGGGCATGGGGCTCATCGCCCCGGACCAGGTCCGGGCCGGCGTCCACCGCGGCCTGTCCGAGCTGGCGATGCGCGCCCTCGCCAACGACGGCGCCACCGCGTCCCGCCAGGAACCGCCCTGCACCTCTCCCGAGGAGCTGGCCAAGGCCGTGGCCGCCCTGCCACGCATCCTCCCGCCGGAGCCCACGTTCGCCGCCCCGCCCGCCTACCAGCGCACGACCTACCAGCAGGGCACGTACGGCCGCCCCTCCACGCACCCGTCGGCCATCGCCCAGCCCGTGATGGCCCCTCCGCCGCCGCTCCAGAGCCGCACCGGCCGCGTGCTCAAGTGGACCGTCTCGGCCCTCCTCATCGCCGCCCTGGGCCTGGGCAGTTGGCAGCTCGCGGAGGCCCTGCTCGACCGGGGCAAGGGGTCCGGCGACAGCGGTGTCAACCAGACCGACGAGAACGAGAAGAACAAGGGCAAACTTCCCGCTCCGTCCGCCGAGCCGCTGACCATCGCGCAAGCCACGGAGTTCATGCCGGACGGTTCCGGCATCAAGCAGGGGTCCGTGCCGAACACCGTCGACGGCAGTGCGGCCACGTCCTGGATCACCCCCCGGTACGAGGGCTTCGCCAACTTCGGCAATCTGCCCCAGCGCTCGGGAGGCAGCGGCATCATCCTCGACCTCGGCAAGGTGCGGGACGTCTCCGGCGTCGACATCACCCTGTACCGCAGCGGTCAGACGACGGCCGTGCGGGCTGCGGACGCGGACGCCTCAGCACCGTCCACTCTGGAGGAGTTCGACCAGCCGATCGTCGAGCGGACGGTCGCGGGCAGCACGATCAACGAGAAGCTCGACAAACCCATCCGCACCCGTTACATCCTGGTGCACGTCACCGAGCTCCCCCCGGACGGAACGGGCGGCTACCGCGGCGGCATCACCGACATCACCGTCCTCGGCTGACCCGCAGCCCGTCGGAAAGGCGGGCCGGCCCTCTTCCGGGCCCCGACGAAGGCCAAGGGTTGCGGCCGTCGCTTCCCTGACGGCAGTCTTCTCCCCACCGCACCGCATCGTCGGTGCGGCCCACACGCGACATCGAACCCGGTTCGGAGGGGGAGACGGTGGATTCCGTCCCACCAGAGGCGCCGAGCGACTCGGACCTGCTCGCCCGGCACGTCTCCGGTGACGCCGACGCCTTCGGTGAACTCGTACGCCGCCACCGCGACCGGCTCTGGGCCGTGGCGCTGCGGACGCTGGGGGACAGGGAGGAAGCGGCCGACGCCGTGCAGGACGCCCTGGTCTCCGCCTTCCGGGCCGCCCACACCTTCCGCGGGCAGTCCGCCGTCACCACCTGGCTCCACCGGATCACCGTCAACGCCTGCCTCGACCGGGTCCGCAAGGCGGCCTCCCGCAAGACGTCGCCCGTGGACGACGCCGAGCGGCTCGACCGGCTGCTGGAGCCCCACGAGTCGGCCGAGGCCCCCGCCGTGCGGCAGGACCTCCACCGGCAGCTACAGGAAGCACTGGCCACGCTGCCCGTCGAGCAGCGAGCGGCCCTCGTCCTGGTCGACATGCAGGGCTATCCGGTCGCCGAGGCCGCCGCCATCCTGGAGGTGCCGTCCGGCACCGTGAAGAGCCGGTGTGCCCGCGGCCGGGCGCGGCTGGCGCCCCTGGTCCGCCATCTGCGCGGCGGAACCGGGGAGCGGGACACCGACCGGGCCGACGACGCCGACACGAGGAACCGGACGTCCGGTCCATCCGTCCCACCAGCGTCAGAGCCACGAGATGCGGGAGCAAGCGATCCTGCCGCCACGAAGGGAGGGGGTGGGCGCCCATGACATCCACGGCCGACGCGGCTAAGCACCCGGAGGCATCGGAGATCTCCGACCTCACCGAGGGGCTGCTCTCCCCCTCCCGTACCTCGGAAGTCCTCGACCACATCGCGTCGTGCGCCCTCTGCACGGAGATGCGCGATGCGCTCGACGAGGTCCGCGCACTGCTCGGCGCCCTGCCCGACCCGGAACCGATGCCCGAGGACATCGCCGCACGCATCGACGCGGCGCTCGTGGCCGAGGCCCGCTCCGCCGCGCCCTCCGCGGACGAGCCGGTCGATGTTTCACGTGAAACATCGACCGGTGCCACGTCCACCGCGTCCGCAAGGACCCCTTCCGCTGCGAGCCGCACCGGCGCAGCCGCCCCCGACCGCCCTTCCGCACGCGGACGCGCGGCCACCGGACCGGGGCGCCGTCCCGCGCGCCGCCGCCGCACCGCCCTTCTCGGTGCGGCGTTCGGTGCGGCGATCATCGGGATGAGCGTCCTCTTCGTCCAGGCCCTCGACCCGTCCGAGGACTCCTCGCGGGCGACGGCCGACAGGGGAGTCAGCCCGACGAGGAGCGATGCGTCCGCCTACACGGACGGCACGCTCGAAGCTCAGGTCCGGGATCTGATCAAGGACGAAGCCGCGCCCCGGAGCACGGACGCGCGGAAGATGCCGCCGAACGCCGACGCCCGGACGACCGGCGAAGCCGCCACCCCCGAGGCGGAAACGCTTCCGAACCCCCTCACCGCCTCCTCCGTCCCCGTGCCCGCCTGCGTCCAGAAGGCGACCGGCAGCACCGCGCCGGCACTCGCTCTCGACCGGGGGAGCTACCGGGGTAAGGACGCCTTCCTCGTCGTCCTTCCGCACCCGAGCGACGCCTCACGCGTCGAGGCCGCCATCGTGGCCGCCTCGTGTGCGGACACCGACCCCGAGTCCACCGGGCAGCTCCTGCTCAAGCGCGCCTACGACCGCCCCTGAAGCCGCTACGACCCGATGGGAATGCATCGCCCGTAGGATCGGTTGGGTGGGGTGAGAGTCGTTGAACCGACCCCGTAGGCAGTAGGCAGTCTGCAGAGACGAGGAAGAAACCCGTGAGCGACGTCCGTAATGTGATCATCATCGGCTCCGGACCGGCCGGGTACACCGCCGCGCTGTACACCGCCCGCGCCTCGCTGAACCCGTTGGTCTTCGAGGGCGCCGTCACCGCCGGTGGTGCGCTGATGAACACCACCGACGTGGAGAACTTCCCCGGCTTCCAGGACGGCATCATGGGCCCCGAGCTCATGGACAACATGCGGGCCCAGGCCGAGCGCTTCGGCGCCGAGCTGATCCCGGACGACGTGGTCGCGGTCGACCTCACCGGCGACATCAAGACCGTCACGGACACCGCCGGCACCGTCCACCGGGCCAAGGCCGTCATCGTGACGACCGGCTCGCAGCACCGCAAGCTCGGACTGCCCAACGAGGACGCCCTCTCCGGACGCGGCGTCTCCTGGTGCGCCACCTGCGACGGCTTCTTCTTCAAGGACCAGGACATCGCCGTGGTCGGCGGCGGCGACACCGCGATGGAGGAGGCGACCTTCCTCTCCCGCTTCGCCAAGTCCGTCACGATCGTCCACCGCCGTGACACCCTGCGCGCCTCCAAGGCGATGCAGGAGCGCGCCTTCGCCGACCCGAAGATCACGTTCGCCTGGGACAGCGAGGTCGCCGAGGTCAAGGGCGAGCAGAAGCTCTCCGGTCTGACGCTGCGCAACACCAAGACCGGCGAGACCTCCGAGCTCCCGGTCACCGGGCTGTTCATCGCCGTCGGCCACGACCCGCGCACCGAACTGTTCAAGGGTCAGCTCGAACTCGACGACGAGGGCTACCTGAAGGTCCAGGCGCCCTCCACCCGCACCAACCTGACCGGTGTCTTCGGCGCCGGAGACGTCGTCGACCACACCTACCGCCAGGCGATCACGGCGGCCGGCACTGGTTGCTCCGCCGCCCTGGACGCCGAACGCTTCCTGGCCGCCCTGGCGGACGCGGAGCCGGCCGAGCCGGAGAAGACCCCGGCCGTCTGACCTTCTTCCCCGCACCCCCACCCCGAGAGAGTAAGGAGGACGCCGTGGCCGGCGCCCTGAAGAACGTTACGGACAGCACCTTCGACGAGGTCGTCCTCAAGAGCACGAAGCCCGTGCTGGTGGACTTCTGGGCCGCCTGGTGCGGCCCGTGCCGTCAGATCGCCCCCTCGCTGGAGGCGATCGCGGCGGAGCACGGCGACGAGATCGAGATCGTCAAGCTCAACATCGACGAGAACCCGGACACCGCCGCCAAGTACGGCGTGATGTCCATCCCGACCCTGAACGTCTACCAGGGTGGCGAGGTCGCCAAGACCATCGTCGGCGCGAAGCCCAAGGCCGCGATCCTCCGCGACCTCGAAGGCTTCATCAGCAGCAAGTAGCAGCGCCCCTGCGCGATGTTTCACGTGAAACGGGCCCACCCCGGCAAGGGGACGGGCCCGTTTCGCGTATCCGGACCAGGGAGCCCCAGGGTCGCTCTCAGCGTCCCTGGGCGTGGAGAGCCATGAGACCGCGCCGAGCCGCAGACCGGATCACAGCGGACGCAGCACGGGCTCTTTCTGCACCGCGCCGAGGAGACGGTCGAGGGCCATCTCCACGTCCTCCTTCCAGGAGAGCGTCGTCCGCAGCTCCAGCCTCAACCGCGGATACGCGGGATGCGGACGCACGGTCTTGAAGCCGACCGCCAGCAGATGGTCGGCGGGGAGCACACAGGTCGCCTCCGTGGACCGGGCGTCTCCGAACGCCTCGATCGCTTTGAAGCCCCGACGCAGGGCGTCCTTGGCCACGGTCTGCACCATCACGCGGCCGAGCCCCTGGCTTCGGTACTCCGGCATGATCAGCCCGGTGATGAGCTGAACGGCGTCGGGGGAGACCGGGCTCGTCGGAAAGGCCGTCGAACGGGGGACGTACGCGGGTGGGGCGTAGAGAACGAAGCCGACCGGCACGTCGTCCACGTAGGCCACCCGGCCGCAGGAGCCCCACTCCAGGAGAACCGCGGAGATCCAGGCCTCCTTCTCCAGACCGGGCTTCCCCGCCTTCACCGCCGCTTCCCCGCTCACCGGGTCAAGCTCCCAGAAGACACATGACCGGCAGCGCTCGGGGAGATCCGGAAGGTTGTCCAAGGTGAGTGGTACGAGCCGACGCCCCATGACGGCGATTCCTCATTTCCTTCGCCCACCGCATCACATGCGGAAACGCATCGTATCCACCGGGGATGACGGCGGACACCGAGAGATGGCAAAGGGCGGGCCGTGTTCCGGTGTGCACCGGCCCATGGCCCGCCCTCGACGCACGGGCCTCGACGTGAGGCCCGATGCTCAGCCCTTGCCGTCCTCCTCGGACGCCTCGGCGCCCCTGCGCTCCAGCACGCGGCCCTCGCCCGGCGCGAGGCTGCCGAGAATCCGGTTCAGATCCTCCATCGAGGCGAACTCGACGACGATCTTCCCCTTCTTCTGGCCCAGGTCGACCTTCACCCGCGTCTCGAAGCGGTCCGACAGCCGGGTCGCCAGCTCGCTCAGCTCGGGCGACAGCCGCCCTCCGGCCCGAGGGCCCTTGGGCTTCGACGCCCTCGTGGGCCGCGCGCCCATGACCGCCAGGATCTCCTCGACCCCGCGGACCGAGAGCCCTTCGGCCACGATGCGCTGCGCCAGCCGGTCCTGCTCCTCGGCGTCGTCCAGGGAGAGCAGCGCGCGGGCGTGACCCGCCGAGAGCACCCCCGCCGCGACCTGGCTCTGCACCGGCGGCGACAGCCGCAACAGCCGCAGGGTGTTGGTCACCTGGGGGCGGGACCGGCCGATACGGTCGGCCAACTGGTCATGCGTGCACTTGAAGTCCTTGAGCAACTGGTCGTACGCCGCAGCCTCTTCCAGCGGGTTCAACTGAGCCCGGTGCAGGTTCTCCAGCAGCGCGTCCAGCAGCAGCTTCTCGTCGTCCGTGGCGCGGACGATGGTGGGAATCCGCTCCAGCCCCGCTTCACGGCACGCCCGCCAACGACGCTCCCCCATGATGAGCTCGTAGCGGTCCTGGCCCGCCGGGCGCACGACGACCGGCTGGAGCAGACCGACCTCCTTGACGGAGGTGACCAGCTCGGCCAGCGCGTCCTCGTCGAACACCTCACGGGGCTGGCGCGGGTTCGGAGTGATCGATCCGATCGGCAGCTCGGCGAAGTACGCCCCCGACACGCCAACGCCCTGAACCGGCCGGTCCTCCGGGACGGAGGCAGGCTCCGGCACCAGCGGGGCGGAAGGCAGCGCGGTGACCTTCGCGGCGGCCACCCCGCGCTCCGCCGTACGAACCGAGCCGGCGCCGACCGCCGTGCCGCCCGGGGACGTCCCCACCGGCTTCTCCTGGGGGGCTGCCGGGATGAGCGCACCGAGCCCACGCCCCAGTCCTCTACGACGCTCACTCACTGAAGGCCCTCCGAAACGTTCTGCTGGCTGTTCTGACTGCCCATGTGGGCGTGCTGGGCCTCGTAATGCACCCCGACGCCCCGCAGGGCGATCTCGCGGGCGGCTTCGAGGTAGGAGAGCGAACCACTGGAGCCGGGGTCGTAGGTCAGCACGGTCTGCCCGTAACTCGGGGCTTCCGAGATGCGTACCGACCGCGGAATGCTCGTCCGCAGCACCTCCTTGCCGAAGTGGGTGCGGACTTCCTCGGCGACCTGCGAGGCGAGCCTCGTCCGGCCGTCGTACATCGTCAGCAGGATCGTCGAGACGTGCAGATCCGGGTTGAGGTGGCCCCGCACCAGGTCGACGTTCCGCAGGAGCTGGCCCAAGCCCTCCAGCGCGTAGTACTCGCACTGGATCGGGATCAGCACCTCGGCTCCGGCCACCAGCGCGTTCACCGTGAGCAGGCCGAGCGAGGGCGGGCAGTCGATGAGAATGTAGTCCAACGGCTGCTCGTACGCCTGTACGGCCCGCTGGAGCCGGCTCTCACGCGCCACCAGGGACACCAGCTCGATCTCCGCACCGGCGAGATCGATGGTGGCGGGCGCGCAGAAGAGGCCCTCGACGTCGCGGACCGGCTGGACCACCTCGGAGAGGGGGCGGCTGTCCACCAGGACGTCGTAGATCGACGGGACGTCGGCGTGGTGATCGATACCCAAGGCCGTGGAGGCGTTCCCCTGCGGGTCGAGGTCGATCACCAGGACGCGGGCGCCGTGCAGGGCCAGGGAGGCGGCGAGGTTGACGGTCGTGGTCGTCTTGCCGACCCCGCCCTTCTGGTTGGCCACCACCATGATGCGGGTGCTGTCAGGGCGCGGCATCCCCTCGCCCGTGCGGCCGAGGGCGTCGACCGCCAGTTGAGCGGCACGACCGATGGGTGTGTCGTCCGTCGGGGGCGATGTTTCACGTGAAACATCCTCCCCCGCGGACTCGGTTCGGGGACCGGGGACCGGGTCGGTCATCGGTCCCGCGATGTTGGCGTCGGACCGCAAGGATTCACTCTCCTCGACTTCAGGCTCGCAATGCAGAGAGCCTGCCATGCTTCCGGGGTCGTGAACCAGCGAGGCCCGCTGTTCTGTGGATGAATCGGTGCGTGTGGACAACTCGGCAACCCGTCCGGGTTTGGGGGGGGGGGGGGGGGGGGGGGGGGGGGGGGGGGGGGGGGGGGGGGGGGGGGGGGGGGGGGGGGGGGGGGGGGGAGAAAAAGACGTGGGGGGGGGGGGGACAAGGCACAAAGAACCCC